>CAZXLP010000039.1:0-10490 GCA_964642085.1 uncultured Anaerolineaceae bacterium | reverse complement strand
GGCCGAGGACATCAAGATCGCGCTCGGTTCGGCTTACCCGGGCGATTACGACGACCAACGCGTCACGCTGCGCGGCCGTGACCTGCTGACCGGGCTGCCGAGGGCGGTCGAGGTGACGGCAGAACAGGTGCGCGAGGCGATCGAGGCATCGGTCCAGCAGATCGTCGACACGATCAAGGACACGATCGAGGAAACGCCGCCCGAGCTCGTCGCGGACATCATGGACCAGGGCATCGTGCTGGCCGGCGGCGGGGCGCTGCTGCAGGGCCTTGACCGGCGCGTGTCCGAGGCGACCCAGATGCCAGTTCACGTCGCCGACGATCCACTGACCTGTGTCGCGCGGGGCACTGGCAAGGCGCTCGAGGAGCTCGACCTCCTCGAGAGGACACTGGTAGCCGAGACGTACTCACACGCTCCGCGCTAGGTCGCGCGGTCACGCGCGGGCGACGTTCGTATGAGCAGATCATCCAGAAGGCAGGTGGCGGCCTACGTCGCGCTTCTTGCCGTCACCCTGCTCCTGCTGGCGTTCAGCAACTCCGGGCCCTTGCTGGAGCTGCGGCGCGGCGTCGGTTTCGCCCTGTCACCGATCCAGGACACCCTGCGCCAGGGCACTCGGACGGCGACCTCCATCTTCACCACGATCAGTGAGATCGAGCGCTTGCGTCAGCAGAGTGAGGATCTCACGCGACGCATCCAGGAAGTCGAGGCAGAGAATCAGCGCCTCCAGAGTCTGGCCGTCGAGAACCAGCAGCTGGCGGCGTTGCTCCAGGTGCGTTCGTCGCTGGCCTACTCGACCGTCGCAGCGGAGGTGATCAACCGTCTCACCACCGAGCAGGAGCGGGTGATCAGCCTTGACCGTGGGACCGATTCGGGAGTTAGGGTGGATGATCCGGTGGTCGCCGAAGGCGGCGCGCTCGTCGGTAAAGTCACCGCGGTGGGCCCCAACTTCAGCCGGGTGTTGCTTGTCAGTGACACACGAACGAACGTCGCCGGATTGATCGAGACGAGCCGTGCGATCGGCGACATTCACGGCGCCGGCGAACTCTTCCTCCAGATGACCAACATCCCGGCGACCGACGTGGTCAACCTGGGCGAATCCGTGGTAACCGCGGGGATCGAACTGGAGACAGGAGTCCGCTCGACCTACCCCAAGGGTCTTCTGATCGGGACGATCGTCGACGTCCAGCGCCAGCCGAACCAGCTCTTCCAGACGGCGCTCGTGCAGCCCGTCGCCGCGCTCGACCGACTCGAGTATGTGCTTGTGATCATCGACTACGAGGGCGGACTGCCGGAGGTGTCACCGGGGCCTTCGTCAACGCCGTCAACGCTCCCTTCTTCCGTGCCCCTGCCGCCGCCTTCTGGCACTTAGTTCCCTTCGTCGGCGCAGGTATCAGGCCGGGCTTGGCTCCGGCGAGGCGCAGCCGCCACCGGGGATGAGCAATTCCTGACCCGGCTGAATTCTGTTCGGGTTGGCGATGTCATTGAGAACCATGATCGCCTCGACCGTCGTGCAGTAAATAGCGGCGATATAGGTGAGGTTCTCGCCGCGCGAGACGACGTGCGTGAAGGGGCTCGGCTCCGGCGTGATCACCGGTGCGGGCGTCGGCGTTCGGCGCGGTTGAATGGTCAGGGCCGGTGTAACGTCGAGGGTCTGACCGGGCGCCAGGCTGACGACCGGTGTTCGGCGCGGAGTCGGTAAGACGCCCACACCCGGCGTGTCCACGGCCCGGCCGCTGGCCACCAGGAACGCAACGACGAACCCGGTTGTCACAGCAACGGCAAGCACAACGGCCGTCGCCACGACCCACGGCAGGGCGGCGCGAGCCAGGGCATTAGAGGACGGGTCCGCCACGCCCGCAGAGTAGCGTCCGCCTCGCGAAACCGCCGTGACGGCCCGCCCGGAGCCACGTCCGCCCCCAATGGCGGTGGTACTTACGTAATCCGCCGCCGTCGGCGTGCGCAGCTGTGACCGCACCTAACCCCCTCACAGCGTCTCCCTCTGACCGCGTCCCCAACAGGGCCCATGCCCCGAGGTGCCGCTCGTTGCGCGCAGGCCACACCGATTAGGTGCAAGGGCGGACAGGACCATCTCGGTATAGCCGCGCCACCCCTCGCGAACGAGTCTTAACCCGTTCTCATCGCGGATTCATCCAGTGCGTCTTTCCGGGCGTGCCCCCAGCGGGTCCGGAAGCAGAAGAGGGGAAAATGAAGTTATCGGGCGTCGCCATCGCCTCACCGCCGCGGGCTTTCCGCAGCGCGGTCATCGTCGTCTTCCTGGCGCTCGCGCTCCTTGTTTCGAGCGCCATAGTGGCCGCGACCCCGGTCTTTGCCGCCGCCCCTGAGCCACTCAAGGCGGTGATCATCGTCGGGCCAGCCGGCTCCTTGACCAGCGCTGACCTCGTCGATGCCGAGTCGCTCGCAGTGGCAGCCGAGTCTTACGGCATGGACGTCCGCCGCGTGTTCCATCCCAACGCGACGTGGGACAACGTCATGGCCAACATCCAGGGCGCCAACCTCGTGTATTACGCGGGCCACGGCTACGGCTGGCCGAGCCCCTACACCAACAAGATCACTGAAAGTCGCCAGAACGGCGTCGGGCTGAACACCTTCGCCGGCAGCAGCGTCAACCAGCACACCTATTACGGCGCGAACGTGATCCGCAACAACTGGGTTCTCGCGCCCAACGCGCTCGTTTTCCTCCATCACAACTGTTACACAGCTGGCAACGGTGAGCCCGGCACGGCCACCCCGACCTGGGATGTCGCCCGTCAGCGCGTCGACAACTTCGCGGCGGGGTTCCTGGACGTCGGCGCGCGCGCTGTTTTTGCGCACTCGTCTCAGAAATTCAACAAGTCGCTCCAGCTGCTGTTCACGACCAATCAGACCGTCGAGGAGATCTTCAGGACGCCCGGCCCCAATCCGCAGCCCTACTGGGGCTGGGTCGGCTGGGATCCGCGCAAGTTCGACTCCGTCCGCACGCCGGGGGCCAAGAACTTCATCGATCCACACCAGACCGAGGGCTTCATGCGGGCCATCACCGGTGATCTGACGATGAACGGCGCCGACTGGGCGCAGGGAGTTGGCAACGGCCAGGCCCCGGAGATCAGTAACCTCGCCGCGCAGTCCCCGGGTGTCTCATTCGGGCCTACCCAGACTCCCTTCTTCACGCCCAATGGCGACGGCGTCACGGACACCATGTCCCTGAACTTCACGGTTGATCGCGAAGCGTTCGTCGACGTGGAAGTCGAGAACGCGTCGGGCAACGTGGTGCGAACGCTCTCGGCATGGTCGCCGGGCGGCAACGGCAGCGCGACCTGGAATGGCAAGAACAACAGCGGGTCGTACGTCGCCGACGGCACCTACACGATTACCGCAACGCCGCATAACCGGGCCGGTACCGAGGGTAACCAGGAGAGCGTCGATGTCGACGTCATGACCACGATGCGCTCCCCAGCCGTGACCCCGAACCTCTTCTACCCAGCCGACGGCGACAACCTCGCCCGTACGTCGACACTGTCGGTCAACCTTCAGTCGGCTGCCACTTTCTGGTGGAAGATCGCCGACAAGAACGGGAACGTGGTGCGTACGTTCGTCAACGGCGTAAACACCTCGGCCGGATTGCAGTCGCTCCAGTGGGACGGCAAGGACAGCGCGGGGGCGTTCGTGCCCACAGGCACCTATTACAGCGTGACAACCACGACGACCGCTGCCGGGACGTACTTCCACAGCCTGCCCGTCGACGTCCGCGCCTTCAAGCTGACGACGGCCGTACCCACGCCGTTCGTACGCGGCACCAAGGCCAAATTCTTCGTCTACACGGCAGAACCTCTCGCGGCCAAGCCGAAGGTCAAGGTGTTCGCGCCCGGTCTCGCGGTGAAGACCTACGGCGTCAAGCCGATAGCCGGTGGCGGTGGCTACTTCGTGACCATCAACTTCCCGGCGGGAGCCTCGGCCGGCACGATCCAGCTGCGCGTGCAGGGCACCGACACGGGGGCTCAATTCCAGATGACGGACTACTACTTCCCGCTGCAGTAAACGCAAGTAATTCGCCTATATCGAGCGGGCCAGCCTCAGGTCTGCAGGGCAGGTGGCACTCGAGCCGGTCCCCCAGCGGCCGGCTCGGTGCATTTCCGCCGCTAGACTCCGGCCGATGACCGACGCAGCCGACTACGCAGACGTCTGGGTCGTCCTGCCGACTTATAACGAGATCGAGAACCTGCCCGCCATTGCGCCGGCGATCCTCGAGCGTTTGCCTGGCTCAACCCTGCTCGTGGTGGATGACTCGTCTCCCGACGGCACGGGCGAGCTGGCCGACAAGATGGCTTCCGAGAACCCACGTGTCCGGGTGGTCCATCGCCCGGAAAAGCAGGGCCTGGGCAAGGCCTACGTGGATGGGTTCCGCCACGCTCTGGCGGGCGGCGCCGGCCGGGTGGTCCAGATGGACGCGGACTGGTCGCACGACCCCGCCTATCTGCCAACGATGGTCGGCCGCTTGCGCCGGCCGGGCGCGCACGCCGACGGAGATGGGGCAGACCTGGTGATCGGCTCCCGGTACGTGAGGGGTGGAGGCGTCCGCAACTGGGGCCTGCTGCGCAAGGTGATCTCACGCGGCGGGTCACTCTTCGCACGAACGGTTCTGCGACTGTCGCCGCGTGACCTGACGGGTGGCTTCAAGGCATGGGGCCGCGACGTGCTCTCCTCATTGCCATGGGACCGCCTCCACTCCGGTGGCTACGTCTTCCAGATCGAGTCGACGTTCCTGGCCACCCGCTACGGCGCCCGCGTGGACGAGATCCCCATCGTGTTCGTCGACCGTCGCCTGGGGGCGAGCAAGATGTCGCGGCGGATCATCGTCGAAGCGCTGGCCGTGGTCCTGAAGCTGCGCTGGGACGAGCTGCGCGGACGACTCCCTCGCAGCGTCTGACAGGCCGTAGATGGCCGCCAGGCTGGTCTCGGCCACTCCAAGCAGATCCGACCTGCGCGGGGTCCGCGTCGTCATCGACGCGCGACCGATGCAGGAGCCCGAGCGATCGCCACTCACCGCGGAGTATCTCGAACGCCTGCTGACCGCCTTCGCCCGCGAGCCGCTCGAGGGTGAGTCCTTTGTGGTCGTGTCACGCGCCCTCCGCGACGACCCCGCCGATCAGCTCCAGCAAGCGGGGCTGCCTGTTGCTGGGAGACGACGGCTGCCGCCAACCACCAGGGTCTTCCGGTCGGCCGGCATGACGCTGGACTCGTTTCTGCTCCGCGGCGCGGAGATCGGCGCCGCAGCGGCCAACAGCGGCAAGTCGGATGGCGGTGTTGTCTTCCACACTGCGGGCGGCGCCGTGCCGGTGGCTTCACAGCTTCCGATCGTGGCGACGCTGCTCGATCTCGCTCCCTGGGAGCTACCCGGGATCTATGCCAGGAGCCAGGCAGCGCGTTTCGGCCACCGTCTGCGAGCCCGGGTCCTGCACGACGCCACTCGCGTGATCGTGTGTTCGCGCGCGACGGCCGAGACGGCTCGCCGCCGCCTGCACCTGCCCGCCGACCGCCTGACGGTGGTGCCACTTGCGGTCGACGATGCGTTCCGCACCTACGGCGGCCAACCCGAGCTTGTCACCGAGGCCCGCGACCGCCTGGGCCTGCCACCGCGCTATCTGGCCTTCGCGGGCCGATACGACGCGCGCAAGGACATGCGCACTCTGTTCGAGGCGCTGGGGTTGGTCCGCGAGCGTCAGGCATCGGGCGATGACCGCCCTGGGCGGACGCGCCGGGGATCAGGCGCTGGCCGCCGCGCATCGTTGCCGGTGGTCGTGTTCGCGGTCCAAAACGGCGCGACTGACGAGGCCGAGCTGATCAGCGCTGCTATAGAGCGGCACGCGGTCCGCGACCTTGCCAGGGTGGTGATGCCCGCGGATCGGGCGGAACGAGCGCACGTCATCGCCGGTGCGGAGGCGTTCGTGTACCCCGCACTTTCAGAGGCGACGGCACTCCCCGTGCTCGAGGCGCTCAGCCTGGGGGTGCCCATCGTGACATCGCGCGCCGGAGCCCTGCCCGAAGTGGTTGGCAGCGCCGGTATCGTCGTTGAGCCGCGTGACTCGAGCAGGCTGGCCGCGGCAATCGAGGCAGTCTGGGACGGCGGCTCTCTTGCCGAGCAGCTGCGGCGTCAGGCGCACCGGCGCGCCGCCACGTCGACGAGGACGTGGTCGGACGTCGCGCGCGAGACACGCGAGGTGTATGCGGCAGCCGCAGCCACCGCGCGCCGATAAGCGAGATATCCCCGGTCGCGGTACGCTGGACCGCCCCCAAATGCCGGTCGATCATGGATCAACCGGTCGCTCGAACGCGGAGATGAATTGGCCCACGAACTGCAGAACGGCGAACACACCGACCAGTGGCCCGCAGCCGACCGTCCCGAAGGCGACGACTCAGACGCGCCGGTGAGCATGGATGAGTCTATGGCGAAGGAAGCTGTCGACTCGCCGTCGCAGCCCGATGAGGGCGCTGACGATGGCGCCGATGCCTACGCACAGTCTTCAGGCGACACGGCCGAGGGTGACCCCGGCGCCGCTGCCGACCTGCGCGACCGCGATAACGTGGACATCCGCAACGGTGGCGCGCGTGACATCGACGCTACGACCGTTTCGATCACTCAGGGCGGCGCGCGTGATATCGACGCCACGACGGTCACGATCAACCAAGGCGGGGCCGCGCGAATTCGCGCCGACGAGCTGAACGTCAGCCAGGGCGGCATCGGGTTCGCCCGAGCCGACCACCTGACCCTGGAGGAGGGCGGCACCGCGTTCGCCGTCATCGCCGACAACGTGACGCTCGACCCGGAGGCGAGCGTATTCCTGCTCATCGCCGGCTCGACCAAGGGCGACGTCCGCCCGGTCATGGACTGGCGCGCTGCCGCTGCGTTCGGCGCGGGCTTCGCGTTCGTCCTTGGACTGTTGCGACGAGTGCGTCGCTGACCGCTGGCGGGCCGGCCGCTCCACCCAGCGCCCACCTATCCACAACCTTCCACTCCATAGAGGCACATATCACCACCTGATGACACTGCGCGTCCGAACCACGAGACCAACTTCGCGACGAACGCGGCTGCGCCGCATGTTCGACAGCGAGGAGCGCCAGCAGGCGGCCGTCACCGCGCTGTTCGCGCTTGCCATCGCGGCCGTGGTGCTGATCCTGCTCGGCGCGATCGGGCTTGCCTGGTACAACGAGAACATCCGGCCGCTGGCGCGAGTTGGCTCGGCCGAGGTCGGCCCGCAGCAACTGAAGGACCGGCTCGAGCTTCAGCAGTGGCGGATCAACCGCGAAACCTTCCGGCTGACCCAGGCAAGCATCGACCGCGAGATCGATCAGGCCACCCACTCAGAGCGCCAGGGCCAGCTCGACCAACGCGCAGATGCCCTCCTGACGACCGGCCTCGATGACCTGGTCGACGTCATCTATCAGTCCCAGCTGGCGGCCGCCGAAGGGATTACCGTCACCGACGCCGAGATCGACGCGCGAATCGCGGACGAATTCGCCGGGATCGAGCGCAGGCACGTTTTCGCGATCGTCGTCAAAGCTGTTGCCGCAGCGGGCGGCGACGCCGCGACCACGATCGCCGAGCGCCGGGCCGCGCTTGAAAAGGCAGAGGCGGCGATGGCAGCCCTCGAGTCGGGCCGGCCATTCGACGAGGTTGCGCGCGAGTTCAGTGGCGACGCGAGTGCAGCCCACGGCGGAGACATCGGCTTCATCAGCGAGATCGGCGCGCCCGAGACCAACTGGGGCGAGCAATTGTTCGAGCTCGAGCTGGGGGGCACGACCGGCGTAGTTCGCGGTCAGGACGGGGTGTATCGGATCGGCCGAGTCACCGAGATCATGCCTGCGGGGGAGCAGCCCGGTCTGCGCGACGAGCTGAGTAAGCTCGTTTCCGACCAGGCCCTGCGCGACATGATGCGCTACGAGGTGGCCGCCGACCACCTCAAGGACAAGATCACCGACGCTGCCCTGGTCGAGTCGCCCGAGCAGGCACGGATCTCGATCATCTACATCGAGGGGTTGTTCTCGGGTGATCCCGAAGATGCCCAGGGCGAGGTGAACTACAGCGAGATCGTCTATGCGCCGAACGACAACCTCGAGGTGGCCCCGTTGCTGCCGGCCGAGGACGCGGCATGGGAGGTTGCGCGGCTCGAGGCCCAGGCCGCCGTCGACGAGTTGAATTTGCTCACAGCCGGAGAGGTTCGCGCCGAGCGGTTCCGCGACATCGCAGTCGAGGTCAGTGACTCACCTACGGGCGAGGACGGAGGTGCCGTTGGCTTCGTCACGAGGAGCCTTCCGCCAGAGGCAGTCGGCAATGCCCTGTTCGATACGCCGCACACTCTGGGCGATCTGATCGGTCCCATTCGCGGTGACGCGGCGTGGTATGTGTTGTTTTTCGAAGAGCGACGCGATTCCCCGGAGCAGCGCGTAAAGAAAGTCCAGGATCTGCTTGCCGTGCCGGGCGCCGACTTCGCAGCGATCGCACGCGAGTATTCCGATGGGCCGGAGGCGGAGGACGGCGGCGAGGTGGGCTGGGTGACTCGTGACCAGCTCGCGGCCGAGCTCGTCGACAAGGTTTTCGCGCTGTCGGCCGGGCAGATCACCGAGCCACTCGAGTTGAGCCAGGGAGAGGGCCACTACCTCATCAAGGTCGAGGAGAAGACCGCGCGACCGCTCGACGCGGATCAGATCACCGACGTACGCGGCGCCGCGTTCGACATCTGGTACGAGCCCAAGATCACGCAGGCCAAGACGGACGGAATCGTCGTCATCGCGGGCGAGGACCCATTGCTCGACGAGGAGCTGGTGCCCGGAGGCGACGAGCTTCCCTAGTCGGCTGGGCGTGTAGGCTGGAACCGATGCTGGTGCCGGAGCTGCTCGAGGAGCTGGGTTCGCGCTTCGGAGTGCGGCCGACGGATGGATTACAACTTCTGACGGCGCGCGGCCTGCTGCGCCGGACGTTCGATCCGGGAATGGCGGTCGTATTGCTTCCGGACGAGGCTGTACCCAGCGATCCGACTACGGGCGGCGACGCATTCGAGCCACGTTCGCTTCCGGGACGCGCGGCGCGGGCAACCAGTGGGGCCGACATGCTCCGTGCCCTGTACCCGGCTGATCACCCCGTCCACCCCGTCGACGGGACATCCGAATCCACGGTCGGGAAGATCACCGATAGCGAATTGGAGAACAGCGCTCACTTCGTGCCCGCCCTGGCGCCGCTGGCGAACACGGCCAGCCCGCATGCGTTGCCGTGGCTGGTCGCCCGGTTGCGAGCACCCGACGGCTGTCCGTGGGACCGCGAACAGGACCACCTCACCCTGCGCAAGTTCCTGCTCGAGGAGACGTACGAGGTCTACGACGCCCTCGAGAACGGCTCGACGCCGGCGTTGGCCGAGGAGCTCGGCGACCTGCTTCTCCAGATCGTGCTTCACGCCGAGTACGCCGCCGAAGACGGCGTCTTTGACCTGACCGACGTGTACCGCCAGGTCGTGACCAAGATCGTTCGCCGGCATCCACATGTCTTTGGCGATGTTGTCGCCGAATCGGCCACTGACGTCATCCGCAACTGGGAGCAGATCAAGGCGGGCGAACGCGCGGAACGCTCGGCTGACGACAAGAAATCGGACATCCGCGATGGGTCGGTTCCAGCAGCCTTCGCAGGGTTGTCGAGATCGCTTCCGGCGCTTGCCTATGCGCAGGAGATGCAGGAGCGCGCCGCTTCGCTCGGCTACGACTGGCCGCAGATCGAGGGCGTTCTCGACAAGGTCACTGAGGAGGCGGCAGAGGTCGTCGCAGCCCGGGACGACAGGGAGCGCCGTGACGAATTCGGAGACCTGCTGATGGTCCTGGTCAACCTCGGGCGCAAGCTGGGCATCGACGCCGAAGCGGCACTGCGCGCTGCCAGCGTCAAATTCGCGACGCGTTTCGCAAACGTGGAGCGCCAGGCAGCCGAACGCGATCTCGAACTGCGTGCCCTGAGCGTGGACGAGCTCGACGAGCTATGGCAGGCAGCTAAACGCGAGACGGCCACGGCCGGGGGCAAGCGGTGAGCATCGCCGGTGGCCGCTTCCGCGCCGACGGTCGGAGCCCCGGCCAGTTGCGGACGGTCAAGTTCACCGTCGACGTCCAGAAGTGGGCTGAGGGCTCGTGCATCATTGAGATGGGCGACACGCGCGTGCTGTGCGCCGCCACGGTTGAGGAGCGGGTCCCGCCCCACCTGCGCGGCAAGGGCCTGGGCTGGGTCACGGCCGAGTATTCGATGCTGCCGCGGGCGACGTCCGAGAGGACGCAGCGCGAGGTGGTCAAGGGCCGCCAGGGCGGACGCACGATGGAGATCCAGCGGTTGATCGGACGAGCGCTCCGCGGCGTCGTGGACACCTCCAAGATCGGCGATCGAACGATCACCGTGGACTGCGACGTGCTCCAGGCCGACGGCGGCACGCGAACAGCCTCGATTACCGGCGGGTACGTTGCGCTCG
>CAZXLP010000038.1:0-10549 GCA_964642085.1 uncultured Anaerolineaceae bacterium | reverse complement strand
CCGACGAGGGGATCATGCTGCGCTTCGCGGCAAAGGTGCCGGAGCTCGGGCTCGACGTGCGCAGCGTGAACATGGACTTCACCTATGGCCAGTCCTTTACGCGCGACGCGCCCGAGGCGTACGAGACGCTGCTCCTCGACGCGATGCTCGGGGACGCGTCGCTGTTCACCCGTGCCGACGAGGTCGAGGCCGCGTGGGGAATCGTGTCGCCGATCATCGAGCAGTGGGGGGAGTGGGACAAGAACGGGACATCCGATAGTGACATCTGCTTCTACGAGGCCGGCAGCTGGGGGCCCGAGGCGGCCGACACCTTGATCGAGCACGATGGCCGCCGTTGGCGAAGGCTCTAGCGTGGCGACAGAGACACCGCGGCCTGCAAACTCGCCGATCGCGAAGGACTCGTCGCGTTGGCACGTCCGAGCGCACACGATCGGTGAGTGTGTCGAGCAGCTCGGCCAGGTCTGGACGACGGCCGCGCAGCAGGCCGAGAGCAGCCACCTCTCGGACGAGGACATGAGTACCGCGCTCGGTGATCCGCGTCTCGCCGCCCACCTCGACTCGAGCAGGTCGGTGCGGGTCCGGATGCGGACCAGCGTGCTGACGCTGGTCGTGATCGCTCCCCGCCCAGAAACGGCCGAGCGGGCGATTGCCGCGGTCAACGCGCTGCACCAGCGCCATCCGTCGCGCGCGATCGTGGTGTCGCCAACGGACTTTGATGGCCCGTCGACCATGGACGCGCACATCTACGCCGAGTGCAAGCTCTCCGAACGCTCGGACGCGGAGATGTGCACCGAGCAGATCCTGGTCAAGACCGGCGGTGAGCTGTCGCAGCACCTGTCGCGTGTCGTGACACCGCTGCTGATCCACGACCTGCCGGTCGTTCTCTGGTGGCCAGACGACCCACCGTTCGGATCGCGCCAGTTCTCGGAGATCGTCGGCACCTCGGATCGACTGCTGGTGGACTCGGGCTCATTCCACGAGGACGGCGGCGCCAAGCTGGCCGGCCTGGCGACCGTCGTCTCGGACGGCATCTCGGTGTCCGATATCGGTTGGTTGCGACTGACGCTGTGGCGCGAGCTGATGGCCGGGCTGTTCGACCACCCGCTGCTGACACGCGAGCTCGACCACATCCGCCACCTGCGCATAGACATCTCGCGCCCGACGTCCACGCTGCGCGTGTCGAAGGCCGCGTTCTACTGTGGCTGGCTCGCCTCGCGCCTGGGCTGGGAGGTCAAGCAGCCGCTCGGGCGTCATCCTGACGACGCGGATCTGATGACCGGTTCATTCCGCAACGGGCGCCGCGAGATCAAGGTTGAGCTGCGGCCGGTGCGGGCGACCCTCGACGGCTCGCACCGCGCAGCCGGCTCCCTCGTTCGCGTCGATGTCGAGGCCGAGCGTCCCCGCTCGGTCATACGCGCACGCATCACCCGCCAGGCCGACCACCTGCTCGCGACAGCCGACTGGAACGGTGCCCAGGTGACGCGCCGGGCAGGTCAGCTCGAGCCTTTCGACGAGACACCGTTCATCGCCGAGGCTCTCGAGCGCCCGGGAATGGACAAGATCTTCGAGCAGGCACTTATCCGCGCCGTTCGTTTCGCGAGCGGCTGAAGGCAGGCGACGAGCACGAACGAGCCGGTCGTGCGCCGGCTGACCGTCAGCGGGGCCGAAGTCTTCGTCCTGCGCGACGAGGTGTCACTTGCGCGCGAGGCGGCCCGACGCACAGTCGAGGGACTTCGCGCGGCGATCGAAGCGCGCGGCGTGGCCCACCTTGCACTGACCGGCGGATCCACAGCCGTGCCGCTCTATCGCGAGCTCGCCACCGCCGGCTGGCGTAACGCCATTGCCTGGAATGAGGTCCACATGTGGTGGGGCGACGAACGTTTTGTGCCCCGGGATCATCCCGAATCGAACGCCGGGCTCGCTTATCGCGTGCTCTTCGACCTGGCCGCCCATGCTGGCGAGACGGGCAGCGTTGGCGCGGAGGCCGTCGACGTGCTGGCGGGCGACGCTCCGGGGCTGCCGGTCGATCCCGAGAAGGTCCACCCGATCGAAGCCGAGGAGGCAATCGCTCGCAGTGCCCAGGGCGCCTGGGCGGCCCAGCGCTACGCCGACGAGCTCGAGCGTTGGTTGCCGAACGACGCAGACGGCGCGCCGGCATTCGATGTTTTCCTGGCCGGAGTCGGCCCGGACGGCCATACCCTGTCGGTCTTCCCGGGCAGTCCCGCGTTGGCGGCCGACGCGCCGATTGTCATGGCCGTACCCGCCCCGCAGCACGTAGAGCCGCACCTGGCACGCGTAACTCTCTCTGCTCGGGTGCTTCCTGCGGCTGGGGTCGTGCTCGTCATGGCGGCTGGGACCGCCAAGTCGGAAGTTATCGCCACAGTGCTCGGAGACGAGCGCGACCCAGAAAGGTGGCCGGCTCAGGCGGCCGTCCTGGCAAATTCAGTCTGGCTGCTCGACGCGGAAGCGGCATCAGGGCTGGCGCCGTAGTCCGGGCACGAACCATTAGGTGGCCGCTGCTCACGAGCTGAGCAGCTTCGACGCCGACCGCTTTGGCATCCACCGACGCCTGGGCTGGCCGGGCGTTCATACGCGCCCAGAGACAGATCACGACCGTATCTGGCTGCGGCGAGCCTGAGAAGAGCATGGTCGGGGACCGACAGGGCGCGTTTCGGGGTATCCGACACGGCGCATTCAGAAGCCGAGAGGCGGACCAGAGCGGTCTTGGTCGAAGTTGCTCACGTGGTGAGCGGGGATGCTCTACTAGGGACCCACCAACAGGAAATAGACGATGCCGGCCGCGGCGCTGCCGGCGAGGGTGACCAGCAACGGCCAACGCAACCTGTCAGGCCGATGTAGCTGACCACGGCAAGGCCCACGGCAAACAGGTCGGCTGACGCAAGCTCGACGGTATGCACGCGCAACGGCCCGTAGTGAAGCTCTCCGGTAACCGCGAACAGGGTCTGCAGCCCGAACCACAGTGCGAGGTTGGCGATCACGCCGGTGACGGCGGCGCTGATGCCGCTCAACGCCGCGGCGGGCCCCGGCCGGCTGCGGAGGTACTCGGCGTAGGGTGCCCCGGCAAGGATGAACGTGAATGAGGGCACGAACGTCACCCAGGTGACGAGCAGCCCTGCCACCGCCCCGGCGAGGAACGGATCGAGCCCAGTCGGTGCGGCAAAGGCGGCCAGGAAGGCAACGAACTGGACGACCATGATCAGCGGTCCGGGCGTGCTCTCGGCGAGGCCCAGGCCATCGACCATCTGGCGGGCCGTGACCCAGCCATAGACGTCGACCGCCTGCTGGGCGATGAAGGCCAGGATCGCGTAGGCGCCGCCGAAGGTGATCACGGCCGCAAACGAAAAGAAGAGAGCCAGCTGCGTGAAGATGCTCGACGGGCCGAGCAGAACGAGGAGGACCACCGTCGGGGCCAGCCAGGCCACCACGCCCAGGAGCAGAGCTGCGGCCGATCTCCGCGCCGACGGAAGCGTGGCGGCCGGGAGGTCGGCTTCGATCGGATCTTGTGAGGCGGCCTTGGTGCGCCGCCCGATGATCAGCCCAGCGACGGCGGCGCCGATGATGATCAGCGGAAAGGGCAGGTCAAAGAAGAAGATCGCGACGAAGGCGGCGACCGCGATCGCCACGTGGGCGCGAGTTACGAGAGCGCGCGACGTGAGTCGCACCACGGCCGCGGCAACCACGGCGATGACGGCCGGCTTGATCCCGTAGAACAGACCCTGCACCAGGGTGACGTCGTGAAAGCCGGCGTACACGATCGACAGTGCCATCAGCACGACCACGCCGGGCAGGACGAAGAGGATCCCCGCCGCGAGCCCGCCGCGGACGCCGTGCATCAACCAGCCGATGTAGGTCGCGAGCTGCTGCGCCTCCGGGCCGGGCAGCAGCATGGCGTAGTTCAGGGCATGCAGGAAGCGCCGTTCGTCGATCCAGCGGCGACGCTCGACGACCTCGCGATGCATCACCGCGATCTGTCCGGCAGGGCCGCCAAAGCTGTTCAGCGCTACGTAAGCCCAGGCCCGAAGCGCCTCGCCGAAGGGAACCACGGCGACGGGTTCGGACACGGCCCGATCGTCGCACAGCGGCCGGATCTTGTAGCGCCGCCATGCATCGGCGTAGGCTCCGCGCCGGAGGTGGGTTGATGATCGGCCGACTGCTCTCGCGGCTCCTATATGCCCAACAGGGCTGGGCGACGCCACTTGGCAACTTCAACGTGCGTTGGATCGGGGCCATCTTTCGGCCGATCAGGCCGATCAAGGACTTCCTGCACGGGAAGTGGCTGGGCCACTCGGTGCACGGGGCGCTGACCGATGTGCCGATCGGCGCTTTCACCCTCGCGATTGCATTCGACGTCTTCGACCAGCGCCTCGCAGCCGATGCTGCAATCGGCTTCGGAGTACTGGCGATGCTCGCCGCGGCCGTCTCGGGCTCGGCCGACTACAGCGACACGGACGACGAACCGCGGATGGTGGCAACGGTCCACGCGACGCTGATGGTCATCGCGCTCGTGGTCTACGTGATCTCGTTCTGGCTGCGCTGGTCGAACCCCGCCGCCGACCGCCTCGTTCCGATCATCCTGTCCCTCGTCGGCTACGGGATCGTCACGGCGGGAGCATTCGTCGGAGGCGAGCTCGTCTACACGCTCGGCAACATGGTCAACCGCCACGCCTGGCGCTTCTTCGGCGAGCCGAAATGGACGAAGCTCGATCTGACCGAGATTCCCGAGGGTGTCCCGTCCGCGGCCAAGGCCGGCGCACAGAGTCTGGTCGTCGTGCGCAACGGGGAGAAGATCTACGCGCTGCACGCGATGTGTGCCCACGCCGGCGGCGCGTTGGCCGACGGCAAAGTCGTCGACGGTTGCATCGAATGCCCGTTGCATCAGTCGCGCTTTGACCTGGCGACGGGCCGTCGAACGCAGGGCCCGACGACCTACGACCAGCCGCGCTACGACGTTCGCGCCGCGGACGGCGGTGGCTGGGAAGTCCTGCGCGTCACAGGCACGACCGGCCAGAACATCTGAGCCCGTCGCCCGTACGCAGACAGGTCAGCGAAGCAGCGGAACGCTGAGCGTGGCGAGGGCAACGCCGGCCAGTTGCACCGGGCGCAGCCGCTCGCGCAGGAGGAGCGCGGCGAGCAGGGTCGTCACGACCGGATAGAGGGAAGACAGCACGACCGCGACCGCGAACGAGTCGGCGCCGCGGGCAAGGACGAAGAAGACATTGCCGCCCAGATCACCAATGCCGGTGAACAACAACAGCGGAACGGCACTGGCGAGTGATCGGCCCGAGTCGCGAAAGCGATCAACGCCGAGAACCTCAGCAGCTCGCCGGCGCAATGTGCCGTCACCTCGCCGCCATATCGCGACGACGATGGTGAGCACCACGAGCGTGATCCCGAACACCCGCACGATCGTCAGCGGCCACCACATCCCGCCGGCCGCCGTTGCGCGATCGATGCCGATGAAGAAACCGGCGAAGCCCAGGCCGGCCAGGACGACCATCGGCAGCTCGGCGAGATCCGCTCGAGTAACGCGCCGCTCACCGGGGGTGGCGCTTCGGCCGGGCAGCGAGATCAGGACGACGGCCGTGAGCGCCAACCCGATACCCAGGAGCCGGGCAGCGTCGACGCTCTCGCCGTTGATGATCGCGACCAGAACGGGCAATCCAGCGCCGATCAGTGCGGCGAGTGGCGCAACGGCGCCCATCGTGCCGCGGGCCAGGGCGAGATAGAAGAAGGCCAGGCCACCAACGCCCGAAATGCCGGCGATTGCCGCCCAAACAAAGGAGTCCGTCGCCGGCGCCGGCTCGCCGACCAGCACGAGGATCAGGCCGGTCGCCACCATGCCCAGGCCCTGGCTGGCCAGCATCGCTGAAAGGACGCTCGCATAACGCGAGATGAGGCCGCCACAGAAGTCGCCGACGCCCCACGAGAGGGCGGAACCGAGGCCGAAGATCGGGCCTGGGCCGATCAGTGCTCCTCCGCTGGCCAGAGCGGGTCGTGTTCTGCGGTCGCGCTCGATCCGACCGTGGATTTATCCGCGGGCGCGGTTTTCGCGGGGCCCTTGTGCCCGTTGCCATTGCCGCGCGCTGGGCGTGGAACCGGTACCGGCAGCGTCGCGTTCGACCACATCGACAGCGTCTCGGCCGGACCGGTGGCCGCGGCGACTGCCTCGGGCACGTCGCGCTCGGTCGGCGCGGGCAGTTCGACGACCTGGTCGGCCAGGCCGTCGTATCGGTCGGAAGTGGTCAGGTAGATGACCTGGTGGTCACGGGCCATGTCCTTGAGCAACTCGAGTGCACGGCGGGCGCGGTCATCGTCGAAGGTGATGAACGGATCGTCGAAGACGAGGGGCGGGGTGGCCGGCTGAGTGACCTGGCGAACGATGCCCAGGCGCGCACACAGGTACAGCTGATCCAACGTGCCCTGGGACAGGCGCCGCACGTCGAGCCAGTCGTTCGACTCTGGGGAGAAAACCGTGAACGTGAGCGTCGCCTCATCGACCCGAAGGCGGCGGTACCGCCCACCTGTGACCCGCTCGATGTCGCGCGCCATGCGCTGCTCGAGGAAGCGAGCGGCCTTCTTCATCGTCGCCTGTTCGGCGCCGTTGAGAGTGGCCAGCACGTCCTCGTAGATACGTAGCCGCCGCTCCGCAGAAGAAAGCGACTCTTCCGCGGCCTTCAGGGTCTCCGCGTCTGTGGCGACCTTCTCGGCGTCAACCTCGTTGTCCATCACGCGAGCGTCGGCCTGGGCCTCGGCCTGAAGCGCAGCCTCGCGGTCCGGCGTCAGGCGCTGAAGGGCCACGTGGAACGCGGCCAGGTGTTTCTCGGGCTCGCGGCCCAGATCACCCATGCCGGCCAGCGCGTGGCGATGCTCGTCGCCCTCGGCCGCTGCCTGGTCGCGTAGCAGGCCGACGTCCTCACTCGCAGCCTCATCGCCGAGCAGACCGCGATACTCAGCCTTGCGCGCGCCGATCTGCGAGATGTGCTCCGTCTCGGCGGCGAGAATCGCCTCGGCAGTCGCAAGGTCGGGCTGGCGGAGGGAGGCGAGCGTCTCGGCGCGTTCCTGCTCGGTTTGGCGGACGCGTTCGGCGAGATCGGTGCGACCCGCGAGACGACGGGCGATCTCCGATTCACGCAGCTCGTTCTGCATTCGGATGTCGTTGATTCGACGACGAAGTCCGATAGACCGCCAGGCGGCGAAGGCTCCGGCGCCACCGAGGGCCGCGGCGACAGCCAGCGCCACGACGATCGATCCGGTTGCCGCACCTACTCCAGCGGCAATGACAGCGGATACGAGCAATACCCCGGCAAGGATTGCCCACGGCCGCCAGATGGGCACGGCGATGGAGACGTCATATCCCGACAGATCGGGTTCTGCGGCCATCTCGGCGCGCATCTCCGACACCTTGAACTCGAGGTTACGGAGGTGCTCGACCGTCGATCGAAGCGAGAGCAGTGAGACCGACGATGGGTGATTTGCCTCGAGTCGGCCGACCTCATCGCGAAGCTCGGTCGCCCGCTTGTAGAGCGTGTAACGGCGCGTGGCGTCGGTGGATTTGGCTTGCAGCGCGACCGCACGCTCGGCCTTGACGACGCCCTCGCGTTGCTCGGCCAGCTGCTCCTCGAGCGCGGCACGGTTCTCGCGGGCCTCGGCCAGCATCCGGCGGTCGCGCTCCAGATCGGCCAGCGCAGCCTCGCCCTGCTTGACCTGCTCGCGCACCTGGTCGACCTCGGAGTGCAGCACTTTCAGATAACCAGGGTTCTTGGCACCCTCGGTCCTGTAGCGACGGATGGCCTCTTCGAGCTTGCGCCGCACGTCGTGCGTGCCCCTGTCGGCGCCGCTCATCGACTGCTGAAGGCGATCGCGCAGCGTGCTCTCGTCCTGGGTCAGGCCGGTCAGCTCCTGATGATGGATGCTCGCTGTCGCCCGGAAGAATTTCTCCGACGGAAGGCCGGTCATCCGCGCGACCTCGGCCTCAACCGCGGCCGGGTCGGTCAGCGTCTCCTCGCCCATCCGCAGCTCCACCGTGCCACGCTGGCCGGCGAAGGTCTTGCGCAGGGTCCCAGGCGTACCGTCATCCTCGAAGTCGAGCTCGATCTTGGGATCGGCTTCGGAGTCGCGCCACGGGCGCGCCTCGTCGAGATCCTGCGAGGAGGACGTGGGCCGACGGAAGAGCGCCATTTCGATTGCGCGCTGGATCGTCGTCTTGCCCGCTTCGTTCGGCCCGCGGACGATGTTCAGTCCGGGGGCGAGCTCCATCTCCAGCGCGGTGTGGCGCTTGAAGTTTTCCAGGCGAAGGCGAGTGATGTTCATGGCTAGGCGAGTGTCACGCGCTGCGGATCGTCGAGCAGGAGGATCCCCAGTCGGAGTGCCTCTCGTAGCTCCGCCGCGCGCTCGGTGTCCCCACGGGTCTCGTGCTCGACGATCCGTGTGCCGAAGTCGCGGGCGAAGGCGCCCAGGATGGTGTCCGGTGGCGCAAGCGGCGTCTCGGGCAGCGAAGCGATTGATGAGTCGCGCACCCGGAGGCGCATGAATGTGCCCTGGAGCTGGCGCTCGAGCTCGTCGACGTTCAGATCAAGCCCATCCGGCTTCATACCGACCACGCGCACGTCGAGGACGCGATCCGGATCGGCACGCTCCCGGAGCGTCCGCTCGAGTTCGCCCTGTGAGGTGATCGCCGCCGCGTCGAGTTCGAGCTTCTCGAACTTCGTGCGCCCGACCGGCCTCGGCTCCACGGTCACCACCGGCTTGCCGTTTCGTTGCTTGAGCTCGACGAGCAGCACCTGGCCGGCACCGTCCTGGTCGAGCGCGACCGGCTCCGGCGCGCCGGAATAGGCCCACGTTGTGGCCCCGGTGCGGCCTTCACGGAAAGAGTGCCAGTGGCCGAGTGCCAGGTAGTCGAGACCGCTCGCCGCCACCTCCGAGTCGGTGAACATCACCTCGTCCTGATCGAACTTGCCCGGGACCGCCAGCGAGCCGTGGATCATGCCAACCTGCCAGAAGAGCGTCTTTTCGTCGCGTGTCGCATCGAACCCGGCGAGCGGGCTCTGAGGCGCACGTTTGGTTGGGAACACGACCCCGTGCACGCTCATGTCGAGATTCGGGAAATCGACCCGCGGCCGGCTGTCAGTGAGGACAGTGACCATGTCCGAGTCCGGCGCAGCGCCACTCAACGCGGGCAGGTCAAAGGCGCGGTAGATCGAGCTCGGCTCGTAGCAGTCGTGCGTGCCCGGGATGATCACCACTGGTATGTGTCGGTCGACCAGGCGCGATAGCTCGATCGCCGCCCGCTCCACGGACCGTCGTGGTTGTGCGTTCGAATCGAAGAGATCGCCACAGATCAGCACCGCGTCTACTTTCTCGGCGATGGCCAGCTCGATGGCGCGGTGGAACGCCGCGAACTGCCGCTCGCGTTGGGCAGCGGCGGCCGGCCCGAGGTCGTCGTGTCGGGCGCCAAGGTGGACATCGGCCATTTGCAGGAGCCGTGGCATTCGAAGCTGAAGTCCCTTCCCTATCCGCGCACTGTTGCTCGCGCGCGACGCCAATTCTGACAGTCGAAACGGCAGCAGACATAGGACGGAAGGGCTATCCCTGGTCCGAAACGGCGTTCCCTTGTCCCCATTCACGGGCAGGTGCTAACCTTCGCCGCGTCACCGGTGCGCCCCAGTTTCAGGGACCTCGGCAGAGCACCTGGGTTCGTGCGGCGCCCGGCTTCCAGCCAAGCGCTACCGCCTCGGGCAATGCCGTACCCCGCGGGGCAAGCTGTTGACTCGCACAAGTTTGCCTGGCCAGGGAGGTCACAGTCCGTGTCATATACAGATCGAACCGTTACCTGCGCGGACTGTGGCGTGGAGTTCATCCATTCCGCGGCCGATCAGGAGTTCTACGCGCAAAAGGGGTTCGCGTCCGATCCCAAGCGCTGCCCGAGCTGCCGCGCCTCGCGGCGCCAGATGCGCGAATCGACCGGCTACGACGTGCGCGAGATCGGCGGCCCGCGTGGCTACGAGCGCGGTGATTACCGCCCCGTGCGCGAATACTTCGCGGTGATCTGCTCCAAGTGCGGCAACGCAGCGCAGGTGCCGTTCAAGCCGCGTCAGGACAAACCGGTCTACTGCTCCGACTGCTTCCGGGACGTTCAGGCCTCCTAATTCGCCAGGATTAGACTTCGGCTCGAGCCCTGGCGCGCCCCGACAGAGCCGGGCTGAAGGAGAGCACGCCCCGATGACTGACACCATTGAACGGCCGCGGCTGAAGGTCACCTACGCAACACTGCGCGCCGACAACGAGGAGCTGCACGAGCAGTTCGAGCGCGGCGCCAAAAAGGCGAGCGCCCACCTCGGCCAGCATCACCCGAACTTCGTCAACGGCCAACCGAGGCGGGGCGAGGGGGAGTTCGAGGACCGTTCGCCAATCGACGAAACGAACGTTCTCGGGTGGTTCGCGAAAGGGACACGGCAGGACGTCAAGGACGCCATCGCGGCCGCGCGCACGGCCGCTCCCGGCTGGGCACGCACGCCGTGGCGCGAGCGCG
>CAZXLP010000037.1:0-10594 GCA_964642085.1 uncultured Anaerolineaceae bacterium | reverse complement strand
TGAGCATCCAGTGGATCTTCCAGTGGCGATCGTGGACGTCGATCGCGTCCTCCAACAGCACGGCAAGGTCCATCAGCGAGAGCTCGTCCTGGCGATCGAGCATCTCCTCGAGGAAAGCGAAGTTGCGCTCCATCTCGGGGACCAGCCGCTCCCGCCACCAGTCGGCGAAGTTCTGCCCGTAGGTGGGCAGGACGGCGTCGAGGTACTTGCCGATGCGGCTGCTGTATTGGGGATCAAGCGGGACGCGCGCGCCGTAGCGCGCGCCGTACTCCATGGCATCGACCGCCCAGTTGGCGTCAGCCGGCACCGCGGCCGTATAGAGGTAACCGTTGACGTTCTTGGTGATCCAGTCGGCGGCAAAAGGCGTTCCGAATCGGCGGAACATGTGGTCGCAGGTCAGCCACCAGCCGCCGATCTCGTAGAACATCGGGCTCAAGGGATGCGGACAATGCAGGTCGTCGAAAACCCAGAAGAGTTCCTTCTCGCGCTCCGAACCCCACTCGATCGGGAACGTCTCGTCGCCCAGGAACTGATCGAGAATCTGCTCGTCGACGCGATCCGCCACCTGTGTGCCTGCCATCGGTGACCGATGGTAGAGCAGGCGTCCGCGGAGGCGACGTACAGCGCACTCTGCAACGTCGGAACGGAGATCATTCGCTAGATGTACGTCTACGACTTCGACGCGCCGCCTGTCCTGGATGAAGCCGATCTGCGCCTGCTGGTGGGCGGCAAGGCCGCGAACCTGGTCTCGATGGCCAATGAGCTGCGCCTGCCGGTGCCGCCAGGGTTCGTCGTCACGACCGAGGCGTGCCGCGAGTTTCTCAACGGCCGGTGGCCACCGGGCCTGGACGATGAGCTGCCCGTCCACATGGATCGGCTCGGGGAGCGCGTCGGGCACAGCTTCGGCGACCCTGCCAACCCGCTGCTGGTCAGCGTCCGTTCGGGCGCCCCTGTCTCGATGCCGGGAATGATGGACACGATCCTCAACCTGGGGCTCAACGACGCCACGGCCGAAGGTTTGGCGCGTGCTGTCGGCGATGCCGACTTCGCAGCCGACTGCCTGCGCCGTTTTCGCCAGGGCTATCGGGACGTCATCGGCGCCGACGACATTCCTGACGATCCGTGGGTTCAGCTGCGGCGCGCGGTCGAGGCCGTCTTCCGTTCCTGGAACAGCGACCGAGCGCGGACTTATAGGCGCCGCGAGAAGATCCCCGATGAGCTCGGCACGGCGGTGACGGTGCAGGCGATGGTCTTCGGCAACCGCGGTGCAGACTCAGGAACAGGCGTCCTCTTCACACGCAATCCGTCGACGGGCGAGCCGGTCCACTACGGCGACATTCTGTTCGAGGCCCAGGGCGAGGACGTGGTCGCGGGCACACACGCACCGCAGCCACTTGCCGTCCTCGACGAGCGCCTTCCCGATGTGGCCGCCGAGCTGCGCGGGTACGCCGACCTGCTCGAGCGCCACCGCGCGGACCTGTGCGACATCGAGTTCACGATCGAGCAGGGCAGGCTGTGGCTTCTCCAGGTACGCGTCGGCAAGCGCAGCCCACGCGCGGCGCTGCGTATGGCAATCGATATGGCCGAGGACGAGTCCTTTCCCTTGTCGCGCGCCGACGCCGTCCGGCGGGTCGCGCCCCACCTGGCCGATCCTGCGCGCGTGTTCGTTCGCGCGGCCGACGCAAGGCCGCCGATCGCGACCGGCCTGCCGGCCTCGCCCGGCGTTGCGACCGGCGCCATCGTGACGTCGTCCGACGCAGCCGAGGCCGCGGCCGCTTCCGGACAGTCGGTCATCCTGGTACGAGCCGAGACGTCGCCCGAGGATGTTCGCGGCATGGCCAGCGCTGCGGGCGTGCTGACGGCCAAGGGCGGTTTGGCCAGCCACGCTGCCGTGGTTGCCCGCGGCTGGGGCATCCCGGCGGTCGTGGGGGCCGAGTCTGTCGTTCCCACGGACGCAACGGTTCAGATCAACGGCAAAACGCTGCGCTCAGGCGAGCAGATCACGATCGACGGCAGTACAGGCGAGATCTTCCTCGGAGAGCTGGCCGGCCGGTGGGAGGTCGCGCCCGAGGCGGCGACCCTGCTCGAATGGGCCTCAGAGCTCGGCGTAGAGGTGAATATCCCCGAGGCTGCACAGGGTGAAGGCGCCGCGGCCACAGATCAGGGGCGAGGTGACCCAGCCGTCGGCGAGCTCATGGCCGACGATGTGGCGCGCACCCTGTTGGTCAAAGGCGCTGTCACACTTGAGCAGCTGTCAGAAGCGCTGCTTGCTACGCCAGAGAGCGTCCAACCCCACCTCGACCAGCTGATCGGGGACAAGGTCGTCGAGGCTGCTCCCGGGCAGATCCGGCTGTCAGCGGCAGGCAAGCTCGATGCGGCCGCGGTCTTCGCTGCCGATCGTTCGGCTGCTTCAATCGACGAGCCCCGGAGCGCCGAGGTCCTCGAACAGTTTCACTCGTTCGACCAGCGCATGAAAGTGATCGTCACCTCCTGGCAGGTTCGCGTCGTCGACGGCGAGCAGGTGCTCAACGACCACAGCGACGCTGAGTACGACGCGCAGCTGCTCGACGATCTGGCCGCGCTGCATTCCGAGACTGTCGAGTGGCTGACGCCGCTGTCGACGGCAATGCGCCAGTTTGATGTGTATCGAACCCGCCTCGTTGGTGCGCTGGATCTGGCTCGCAGCGGCGACCAACAGTTCGTCGCCTCACCACGCGTGGACAGCTACCACAGCGTCTGGTTCGAGCTTCACGAGCATCTGATCCGCCTCTGTGGACGCCGCCGCTCGGACGAGGCGACTGCGGGCCGCGCCTGAGCCACCGGAACAATCAGCGATTGAGCGCGTCTACCCGGCCATGAGGACAGCGTCGACGCACGTGTTCGTTCTGCTCGCCCTGCTGCTTGGTGCGTGCTCCGCGGGGCCGGCAGCGAGTCCGACGGGCAGCCCGAGCTCGAGCGCGGCTCCTTCGACCGTCCCATCTCAATCTCCGTCCGGATCCCCCGCTCCGTCGCGCTCCCTCTCGCCGATCGGCAACGCGAACATCGCGGTGGTTCGGATCGAACAAACCGGCGGCATGATGCCGCCCTGGGAGAAGCTGCGCTGGTACCCGTCGGTCGCCCTCTACGGGGACGGGCGGCTGATCATGCAGGGGCCTCAGATCGAGCTCTACCCCGGCCCGGCACTCCCCAATCTGGTCGTCACCCGCCTGACACAGGCTGGGGTCGAACAGGTCCTGGCCTGGGCGCAGGAGGCCGGTCTGGCTGGGCCTGACCGGCAGCTCGGCCAGCCGATCCTCGACTCCGGCGTGACGCTATTTACGATCGTGTACGCCGACGGCACGGTGCACCACACCTCGGTGACCGACATGTCCGGTGGCGACGCCGAGATCGGCTCCATGCGCCAGTTCCAGGATGTGATGACCAGCCTTCGCGCCTGGCTGGCCAACGACATCGTCGGCGACGACGTGCCGTACGTCTACGACCGACTGCGCGTCATCTCGTTCCCCGCTGATCAGCAGAACCTGCCCGACCCGGGCATGGCCAACGAAGTCGACTGGCCGCTCGACGAGCCGCTGGCGACCCTCGGCACGTCCTGGGGTGAGCCGGCGGAATACCGCTGCGGGCTGATCGA
This sequence comes from uncultured Anaerolineaceae bacterium, assembly GCA_964642085.1. GTDB lineage: Bacteria > Chloroflexota > Limnocylindria > Limnocylindrales > CSP1-4 > JALYGJ01. The sequence goes on along the minus strand of CAZXLP010000037.1, from coordinate 6,963 downwards.
AGGTGAGGACCTTGCAACCCTTCGTCCAATGCTCGGCCAAGCGAACGAGTTGACCTTGTGGCGCTCGGATGAGGTGCTCTACCAGCTCTACCTGCACCCGCTGCTGCCCGACGAGCAGGCCTGCCCGGGCTTCTAGCCGGCGGCTTATTCGAGGATGCTTACGGCCTGAACTGATCCGTCGTCCAGCAGGTGCTCGACGAGGATCGCTCGATACGTGCCATCGACCATCATCTCGGCCAACGCGGCGGCGACCGCAGCGTGAAGCGCGGGCCGATCCCTTGCCGTGGTAATGCCCTGGCGCGCCGGTGGCAGCGTCGCCTGCGAGTATGCGATCTGCTCGGGAAACTCGAACGCGATGGGGTTGCCGAGATAGGCCGTCACATCTGCCTGTAGCAGTGCCGTCACCGCGTGCGATTCGGTCGCGTATGTCTTGAGGTCGATCGGTGGGCGGTCCGCGGCCGCGCAAGCTTCGTTCAGGCCCTGGCCGACGAAATCACCGGTCCCGTTGACCAGGTCCACGTGCGTGGTGCCTTCCGTTGCCGAAACCGGTTGCCCGCACAGATCGGAAAGGGCGTGGATGTTGTTCGGGTTGCCGATCTGTACCTGTACGGGCTGGACCGATTCGCTGTAAGCGACGAAGTCGACGAGCTCCAGCCGGCTCGCGGTGATGTTCTGGCTCGACACGGAGACGTCGCATTGATGGTCCCGGATCCGGTCGATGAGGTCGTCGAACGGCGGCTCCTGTGTCGCGAGCTCCAGGCCGAGTCGGTCGGCGATCTCCGTGGCGAAGCTCACGTTGTAGCCGACCAGCAGCCCGTCGCCACTCAGGCCGGTCGCGGGCGCGCCAACCACTGACAGACATGCGGTAAGAACGCCCGGGGCCGTGAGTTGGGCGTCGATCTCAGCTGCCGGCGGCATGGTCGGCACCGGCGTGGTCGTCGGCGTTGGCGCCGGCGTCAACGCCCTCGTGGGCGCTGCAGACTGAATCAAGGTTGGCGTCACGCTGGTCTCATCTGTCTGAATCGGCGACGGCGTCGGCGCGGCGCACCCGAGCACGAATGCGAGCACTAGCGCAAAGACCGTCCTCATCCGCCGCCAGTGTGCCAGTAAAGCGTCAACCGGCTTGCGTCCAACATTGTTGCTATTCCGAGGGCTATATCCCGATCCGACTGACCAGTCAGCGATGGGTGACTGACGGGGATTGGCTGTGAACTTGGGTGAACTTGCCGAAAACCTCGATCGCGGTCGCTGAGTCGAACGCTGCTGGGGTCAGACCTGTTGGCCGGCTCCGAATCGACTCGGACATATCAGGCGGTAGTCGCAGCGGCCGCAGCGCCACATCTCGGGCGTGGCGGCGAAGTCGCCTGAGCGGATGCGGCGGGCCTTCTCGATGACCGTCAGGCGGAACGCGTCGAGCTGCTCGGGCGTGCGGGCAGTGCTGATGGCCTGATCAATTTCGGTGAAATAGAGGGTCAGCTTGGAAGCGGGCGGGAGCCGCTGCTTCGTGTTCGGGTCGAAGACGGCGCCCATCGACATGGCCAGTGCGTACGCCGAGAGTTGCTCGTCCTCGTCGACGTCCTTTTGGGACTTCGGCTTGCCCGTCTTGTAGTCGGTGATCTCTATCGAACCGTCGCCGTGGCGGTCGATGCGGTCGATGATCCCGTACAGGAGGACGGGCTGCTCAGGGGCTTCGGCTGGTAGCTCGAGCGTGAAGCCTGCCTCGAACGCCACAGCCTCGGCGAGGTTGGCCACTTCCCGGTCAAAGAAGCGCCGCAACGCTGGCTCGGCACGTTTGGAGTAGTGATCCGCGGCCTGCGCGTCGGCGAAGTTGCGTGGCTGCCACGCTGCGTCGAACGCTTGCTTCAATGCCTCGTAGCCCGGGACCGGAAGTCCGGCGGCGACCGCATCCCGCCGGGCACGGGCATAGACCTCGAACGCGCGGTGGATGACGCCGCCGAACTCGAAGTAGCCGGGCCGTTCCGAAACCGGGATCCGATACACCTTGTCGAATGCGTACTGAAGCGGGCACTCCGAGTACATCCGCAGCTGCGAGTGCGAGAACGTTTGCGGCAGCGAGGTCAGCTCGAGCAGCGTCCGGCCCGCCGGAGCGTGACGCGACAGCACGTTCATCGTCAACGGATCCAGTCCGTCGAGGCGGGCCTGCCCGGCCGCACCGGCCGCTGCCTCGGCGACCTCGACGAGCTCGCTGGTGAGTGCCGCGCGGCCCTCGTGGTTGTCCGGCGCGAGGCCCTCGAGCATGCTCATGATCTCCACCGCTCGGCGGCGGAGTGCAAATCGCCGTTCGTGCGCAAGCGGCACGGGCATCAACTTGAGCAGCTGCTTCGTGGTCTCCGGTGCGGTTTCCGCCGCCGTACGCCCGGAAGCGACCTCGTCGACTTCAGCCTGCGGACCCTGGGCGCGGCGCTCGATGAGCAGGTCCACCGGAGTCTGGGGCTCGAAATCGTCCGAGGAAAACGCCGCGTCGTCGAAGCCGCCAGCTCGGGCGATCTCACCGACGAAGCGGCTGGGGTTCGTCCTGGTGCCCGTGGGTTGGAGAGCGGTGAGCAGGAGTCGGCTCCTGGCCCGAGTCATGGCCACGAACAGCAGCCGGCGCTCCTCGTCGATCGCGAAATCCTGGGGCGGCTCCTGCTTGAGCAACCCGACGGGGATGAGCATCCGCTCCTCGCGCGTGTCAGGGAATTGCCCTTCCACCAGGCGTGGCACCACGACGGCCTCGTACTCGAGGCCCTTGGCCTGGTAGACGGTCATCAGCTGCACGCCCTCGACATCGACCCGACCGCTCTGCTCGGTGTCCAGGTCTCCGCCGGCCCCCTGGTAGATGTCGAGATAGCTGATGAACTGGGTGAGGCTGTCGCGCGGATGTGAAGCCTGCCAGTCGGCGACAAAGCGCATCAGTCGGGCCAGCGCCAGCACTGTCCGCTGCGCGTCCGGCGTCTCAACGGCGATGAGGTCGTGAATCATGTTGGTGCGCACGAGGAAGTCCTCGAGCACCGCGAACGGCCCGTCCCGCTGCGCCCGCGACACCAGCTGGTTGATCAGGTCCGTGAGTCTCTCCAGCTTGACGCGGAGTCGTGCGTCGAGCTGCTCCCGGCGCCACTGCGCCCGCTGCTCGCGGTTTCGACGCTGCTTGACGGTCTCGGGCTCGGACTGGGACTCGTCGAAGTCTGTCTCGGCCCACAGCGTCTGGGCGACCGCCGCGAGAACGGCCGCTCCGTTGCCTGGCAGCGCGGCACCGGGTGGCTCGGACACCGCGATCTCGCCCTCGCGCAGGATGTCGAGCGCAGCGTGGTAGATGGAGCGGCCGTCCCACGCCGCCGCGTTGGTAAGGCGCAGGATCTCCGCGGCGTCGAGGCGCCAGGGCCCGGCCGAAAGCAGGCGCACGAAGGCGGCCGAATCTTCCGGGTTGGCGGCCACGCGCAGAGCGGCTTCGACGTCGCGAACCTCGGCCACCGAAAAGAGACCGGTCCCGCCCACGACCACGTACGGGATGTCCTGCTTGCGCAGACGGTCGACGATCAGGTCGCGGTGCCGATGCTTGCGGTACAGCACCGCGATGTCGCTCCACCTGCGTGGCTCCGGGAGCGAATCGAATGTTCGCTTGATCCATTCGACGACGACGTCCGCCTCGTCCTGCTCGTCCGTGGCGTAGGTGAGGTCGACGCGCGCGCCCTCGGCCTTGACCGGCACCAGCGCGCCCTTCTTGAGCCGCTTGTGGTTGTGCTCGACGAGCCGGCTCGCGGCCGACAGGATATTGCCCGTCGAACGCCGGTTTGCCAGCAGCGGCTGGCTGGCGACCTTGGCCGTCGGCCGATCCGGGGCCCAGGTGGGTGCCTGCTGGAAGCGCTCGCGGAAGCGCTCGAACGCGGCGTAGCTGGCGCCGCGGAAGCGGTAGATGGACTGGTCGTCGTCGCCCACCACGACAACGTTGTCGGGCTTGTCCGGACCTCGGCCGATGAGCTCGAGTAGCAGGATCTGGGCCATGTTGGCGTCCTGGAACTCGTCGACGAGAACGTGGCGGAACTGGGCCTGGTACTGGAGCACAATGTTGGGCCGCTCCGTGAGCAGCTGGATGGTGAGCAGCTGCTGCTCGCCAAAATCGAGAAGGCCGCGCTCGCGCAGCTCGCGCTGGTAGATGCCGTACGCCTCCGCCTCCTCGATCAGCCGCAGGACGTCGTATGCCTCCGCGTCCCGGAGATACGTGGGCATTAGGCCACGGGCGAGGCGCTCCTGCTCCTTCGTGAGCTGGTTCCACCACAGTGGCTCGCCCGTGCTCACGACGTCGCGCCGTGCCTCACGACCAGCGCGCTTCTCGGCAGCGTCCAGCCCTTGCCCCACCAGTTCACGGCGAACGGCCTGTACCTGCCATAGCGAGCCCAGCGCTTCCCGCTCGCGGAGCTGGTCGAGCGCCTTCTCGAACTCACCAGCGCCATGGGTGATCTCGAACGCCTGACGCCTGGCATGGGCGTACGCGCGGTACTCGTCCGGCGTGACCAGCTCGTCCTTGGCGCGGCTGATGACATCTGCGAAACGAGCGGCCGCGTTCTGGTCGCGCGCCATTGCGTGATAGACGAAGTGCGCGAACTGAGGCCGAAGCTCGCGCAGCAGCAACCGCTGGCCGACCGTGTCGAGCACGTCGCTTCCTTCCGCCAGCCCGACCTCGGCGCGGTGGTCCGACAGGACGCGATTGCCAAAGCTGTGGAAGTTGTGGACCCACAGGCGGCTGGCAATTTCGAGACCGAGCGCCTGCTCGAGACGGTCCATCAGCTCGGCCGCCGCCCTTACGTTGTAAGTGAGGACGAGCACGTTCTCCGGCTCGAGACCTGGCTGTGTGGCGAGCAGGTGACGAACCCGCTCCACGACGACCGTGGTTTTGCCCGTGCCCGCGCCGGCGAGCACCATCAACGGCCCGTCGCCCCACTCGATGGCCATGAGCTGCTCCGCCGTCAGTTCCAAGCGATCGCCCGCGACACGCCTCTCCATCACCGCCAATGCCATCAACGCCAAGGCTACGGCCTCGGCGTGACACCTAGCTTGTCACGCGCCCTGTTCAGTGCGTGGCTGCCGCGGCTCCTTCCGGGAGAGTCAACGGGCTCCGCTTGACGTCCGCGGCCTGAGCGGGCGCACCCGCCTCGATGCGCTCGAGCAGGCCGTCGGCGCCCATGGCGGAAAAGATGCTGGCCACCTCCTCGCGGCCGGCCGCGGCCTCGTCGTCGACCGTACCGAGCAGTCGCGCTCTCTCGAGCAGTGTCAGCGCCAGGTCGAGGCGGAGGTCCGCCGCCCGCCATTCGTCGATAACCCGCCGATAGGCCGTGAGCGATTCGTCGCGCATGCCCTCGAGCGCGAACACGCCCGCGTCGACCGTTCGCATCGATCGATCGAGCCAGGCGCCGAAAATGGCGTTGTCCGCCAGCCACGCGCGATCGTGTTTCAGGCCGTCAGCGTCGGTGAGCAACAGGCTGACGTGGGCGGCCAGAACGCCGGCGAGGGAACCGTCGGCCCCGAAAAAGACATCGCGTCCTTCCCGCGCGATTCGTTGAGCCTCCTGGAAGTTACCTTCCGCGAAGGCGATCATGGCCTCCTGGTAACGAAGCGTCGCCAGGTCCTGGGCCGAGCTCGTGCCGGCGTGGCCAGCGCGAACGATTTCCATCCTGTGGCGGGCCCCCTCCTTGTCGCCGCGGAGCGCCGCCGCCGCCGCCGCGTATCCACGGACGCCCAAGCCGATCGGGGTGCCCATTTGCGAGGCCCCTTGTTCCAATGACAACACCAGGGCCAGATCGCCAATCATGAGCGCAACCGACGCCGCGTTGCCGGCCATGTTCGTGGCGAAGAGGGTGAGGCCGAATTGCTGCGTAAGAGCGATGCCCTCCTGCGCGATCTGCAGCGCCACGTGTGGGTCTTCCGTGACGAGGTAACTGCTCAGGTTGAACCGCGCCCTGGTTCGGGCACCCAACTCGCCTTCGTCATCAGCCATGCGCATGGCGCCGCGCGCCAGCGCGGTCGACTCGCGCGGCCGCCTCAACGAGTAAAGCGCCCAACTCTTCGTGATGAGCAGGTGCAGAGACGCCCCTCTCAGGCCCAGCTCTTCCGCTGCTTCCAACCCGCGTGAGACCGACTCCAGGGCGAGATCAGCGCGGTCGCGGAACATGTGTCCGCGAGCGAGTTGGCCCTGCAGGTGGCTCATCGTCCGACTGGCTTCCCCGGGCAGTCGCTCGAGCGTCCGTGTCAGCAGATCCATCGCCTCGTCAACGCGAGAGCCCTGGAGGAGCATCTGGCCGAGTACCACCGACGTCTCCGCCGCGGTGAGCGAGTCGCCGCGTGCCTCTTGCCAGGCAATCGCGGCGCGGAGGTGCTCTTCGGCTTTGTCGAACTGACCAACGGCAATTGCGGATTGAGCGGCGTGCATCCGCGTTTCGGCGCGGTCGGCCTCATCGAACGTCACTGCCAACGCCTGGTCGTGGTAGGCGAGCGCCTGCTCGTGCGCGTGGAGGCGAGATGCACGTTCAGCCCCTGCGCGCAGCGCCACGCGCGCCTGGGCCGCGACCGCCTTGCCCTCCTCCCCCTCGGGGGCGGCCTGGTACGCCTCGACGTAATGGTTCGCCAGGACGGCAGCCAGCTCGTCGTCGCCCAGCGTTTCAAAATGCCTGGCGGCGGCCAGGTGCTTCGTTCTCCGCTCTCGTTTCGAGAGCGTGCCATAAGCGACCTCACGGATCAGCCCTTGTGTGAAGCGGTACTGACCGCGCTCGGGTGACCGCGGATCCTTCTCGAGCGCGAGCAACTCCTTGCTCGAGAGGGCGCGCAGCCGGGCGTCGAGGTCTGCGCTGGGACGGCCCGTTAGAGCGGCGAGCGCCGGCACGGCGAATACCAGCCCGAGGACGGATGCGTCCTGAAGCAGGCCCCGGTCGGCCGGGTCCAGCGCGTCGAGGCGCGAGGCGATCAGCGCGC
>CAZXLP010000036.1:0-10868 GCA_964642085.1 uncultured Anaerolineaceae bacterium | reverse complement strand
CGTCCTTGGCGTTCTCGTAGTAGTAGCGCCCCTGCACGAGGCTGCTCGCGCAGTTGCCGACCCCGACGATAGCAACGCGGATCTTGCCGTCGCTGCGCTTTGGCCCGCGGCCGTTGCCGCTGGACTTGCCGTTGTTCTTGGCCATGGTTACTTCGGGACCTCCTGTGACTTGGATTGGCGGTAGACAAAGAGAATTCGTTGGATGGTTGTAAGAGTGGCGAGGATCGCGATCAGCGCGAGCGACCCGACGAGGACGTACCACCAGCCGAAGGGCCCCACGCTCGGACTCGGTCGAACCGGGGCCAGCAGACCGGCCACTATCAGGCCGATCGACAAAACAGCGACCCGGACCTCGCGCGGGGCGAGACCGACGTTGGCCATACCGGTTCCCGAGCTGAAGCCAAGGCTTTCCGACTTGGCGCGCGTGTAGCTGACCATGAACGCCGCGGCCATCGCAGCGATGGCAACCGTCGCGCCGAAGTCCGTCTTGACGATCGTTCCGTTAAGCAGCTCGGCTCCTGTTCGTGTGATCTGCGCGGACAGCAGGCCAAGCGCGATGCCGATGTAGACGACTGCCTCACCAGCACGATCAAAAGTGCTGTCGAGGAAGGCGCCTAACTTGCTGGTCTTGTTGGTCGCCCGCGCCAGGGCGCCGTCAAACAAGTCGAAGACAGCTCCGAACGCCACGAGCAAACCGGCGAGCAGCCAGGCCTCCAGCGCGGCGAACCAAGCAGCGACGCCGGCAATACCGAAGCCGATCAGCGTTAGGGCGTTAGCTGTGAGTCCGACGCGGCCGAAGATGCGCGCGATCGGCTCGACGCCGGACCGCACGCGCGCCCTGAAGGACCCGGACACGACGCTCATCAGGCGGTCAGCCCGAGCAGGTCGCGGTCGCGAGCGCGGAAGTAGTCGAGCGCTTCGCGACTAATGGTGCAGATGACCTCCCGACCCGACCGACGCGTCTCGACCACGCCAGCCGATCTTAGGCGCCGCAGGTGCCACGAGACGAGTGGCTGTGAAAGGTCGACGTGCTCGATCAGCTCGGTGACTGTCGCCGGCCGTTCCGCGAGACGCTGAAGGAGGCGCAGCCTCGTCGGGTCCGCCAGGGCCTTGTGGTACGACGCCATCGCGCGCAGATCCTCAGGTACAGAGGTGATCGCGGCGAGGGTCGATCGAATGTGGGCAGGAGAGGGCACGCGTCGTCCTTGGCTGGGTTCTGGGCAGATTGGGCGCGCTTCGCTGGGCTGCGGGCGCCTAATACATAAATGCGCGTTGATATTAGAACGGTACCCGGCCGTCCGTCAAGGGGTGGAACGCGCGATTGCGCCTTATGCAGCCCGTGACTGAACGGTCGCTCGAGACTCACGCCTGATCGCCCGCGAGGTCGAATGCAAGCGCTTCAGCGGCGAAATGAGTCGTCCAATGACGGAATCGACCCCTGAAGGACCTCACTACCGTGGGTGGCGGCCTCTCGGCGGTCCGTTCAGTCAGCGGGTGACTAAGTCGCTTCCGAATCGTGGCCAATGGAGCGCCGCGACCGGCGCGATACTCAGCACGATGTCGCGAACATCGCGCGTGATCCTGCTCGCCGCGCTTTCGGTCGGGGTGTTTCTCGTGGGCGTCGAGTTGATGGTTACGGCCGTTGCCCTGCCGGCGATTCTCAACGATCTCGCGGACTGGACGCAGCTGCGCAAGGCGTCGTGGATCATCAACGGCTACCTCGTCGCGTTCGTGGCCGTGATGCCGCTCGCCGGCCGTGCCGCGGACCGCTTCAACCTACCGGCGCTGTTCGGCGCAAGCCTCGGCTTGTTCGCAATTGGCTCGATCCTGGCCGGTGTGGCGCCCACGCTGGACTGGCTCATCGGCGCGCGGGTCGTTCAAGGTCTGGGCGCGGGTGCGATCGTGCCCCTCGCCACCGCCGGTGCCAGTCACTTGTTCGGTGGATCAGCGCGCGCCCGCGCAATCGGCGTGATCGGCGCGCTGACGTTCCTGGGCATGGCGGCCGGCCCGTTCGTGGGCGCCACGATCCTGCAGACGCTCCAACTGCCAGGACCCGAGTTGCTCACGCCTAGCTGGCGGTGGATCTTCTATCTCGGCGCTCCCTTCGCGCTGCTGGCCGTGCTCTACACCTGGGCGGCTTCGACAAATTGGCCGCGGAGCAGGGATCGATCCGGCCTGGATCTCGTTGGTGCGGGCCTGTTCACGATCGGTGTAGCGGCCGGCCTGATGTCACTCACGACGATCGGTACCAACGACGCCGTAGCCGGCTTGATCGCGCCCGTCCCGCTAGCAATCGTCAGCTTGATCGCCTTCGCGGTGGCAACACTCCGTTTTGCGCGCGCCCAGGCGCCGTTCATCGAACCGCGCTTCTTCCACGACCGCACCTTCACTGGCGCCGTGCTTCTCAGCCTGCTGACCGGATATGGGCTGGCCACCGCGATCATCGGCGGCGCGGTTTTCGTCGACCGTGTCCGGTATGCCGGGCCGGCCGAGCAACAGCTGGCCCTGGGTGGGCTGGCCGGGGCCATGGCGATCGGCGCGCTCGGATCGGGCTTCCTCCTCCGCCGTGTCGGAGTCGTCGTGCTCAGCCTGATCGGGCTCGCGTTCAGCGTCGTTGGCCTGTGGTGGGTGTCGACCGCGACGCCGACGTCACCCCTGGGTGTCCTCGTCGGTGGCCTCTCGATCTTCGGCTTCGGCTTCGGCCTCACCGTCACCGCGCGTTCGACGGCCGCCGTCGAGGCGCTCGGCCGAGCCGCGTTCGGGGTCGCGTCTGCCGGTGTGACCGTCGCGCGGATGCTCGGCATGGGAATCGGCCTTGCCGCACTGACCGTGCTCGGCTCGGGCCGGATCGAGGCGCTCAGCGTCGTGCTGGTCGACCATGCCGCGCGCGACGCAGTCCTGCCGCCAGAGCTGCGCGGCCGGCCGCTCGAGGACTACCTCGTCGTCAACGCGCTTGAAACATGGGCAGCGGGAGAGGCGGCGAGCATTCTGTCAGTGCTCTTCCTTGTCGCGGCGGTCGTGACGGCGGTCGCGATTCTGCCTACGCTCGCGATGCGCAACCGGCCGTCGGCCGTGGCCTATGGCCCGCGCGAGGAGCGAGAGGGCGTCAGCGATGCCGTCGAAGAGGCGTCAGGAGCCGGGACCGCAGCATAAGTCGGCAGAAACTGGCCTGAGTGCCGAGCCGCTCTGGGGTCTCTCCTGGAACGAGACTGACGGGGTCCGACCGATTGCGACCTTCGAGCAGTTCAGCGTCGTCTGCGCCAACCCGAACAGTCGCCTCTGGATCGACCTCCAGGACCCTGATCGCGAGCTGCTGCTGGGGATCGGCAAGGCCCTCGAGCTCCACCCCCTTGTCACCGAGGACATCCTTGAGCGCAACCAGCGGGCCAAGATCGAGCAGACCGGCGACGTGCTCCACCTCGTGATGTTTGCGCTGCGCTACGACGGGGAGGTAGTCGCGCACGAGATTGACATCGTGCTCGGCAAGCGCTTCCTGCTCACGGCCCACGACGCAGACGTGAGCCCGCGCGAAGCTCCGTTCATGCGCCGCGACCCTGGTGCGCACCTCGCCGAAGGCGTCGACTATGCGCTCTGGAGCCTGACTGACTGGCTCGTCGACGATTACTTCCCGGTTTTCGACAAGCTCGGCGATGAGATCGACGACCTCGAAGCGGACGTTATGAACAAGCCAAGTAGTTGGCTCGTCGAGCGGCTCTTCGCCGTGCGCCGCGACCTGCTCCAGATTCGCCACGCCGTGAACCCGCAGCGTGAGATCTTCAACCAGCTGACAAACCGAGATCTGGCCCTGATCAGCCCGGAGCGGATCATCTATTTTCGCGACGTCTACGACCACCTGATCCGGCTCACGGACGAGCTCGATAGCTATCGCGAGCTGGTTGGAACGGCGCTCGACATGTATCTCTCGCAGGTCAACAACAACCTGTCCGAGGTCATGAAGCGGCTAACGGCGGTGACAGCGGTTCTGGCCGGCGCAGGAGCCCTTGCGGGCATTTTCGGCATGAGCGAGGCCGGCCTGGCGATCAGCTTCGAGGACATTCGGTTCTGGGTCGTGACTACCGCAATCGCGGTGGTGAGCGCGCTTGGTTTTGTCTACTTCCGCCGCACCGGCTGGATCTAGCGCGACCCAGACACTCGGTTCGGCAGGCTAGTTCGGCAGGCAGACCCTCGGGGAAGGCGGCGGATTCGCATCCTCCGCGCTGGCCGGGACCACGCTCAGTGGGCGAGCGGCCACCTGGAGCTTGGGGATGGTCCCCGACACCCCCTCGCTCGTCTGGAGGACGAGCAGATGCACGCCGGGCGGGGGGACCGCCAGCGAAAGGTCCGTGGCGTGGCGCTTGACCCGATAGAGCTCGTACAGGTGCAGTTTGTTGTCGGACGTGTAGACCTCGATCAAGGCCCCGATCATCGAGGCGCCATCGTTGACCTGTGAGGATTTGAGCAGGGGCGCGAACATGCCCCGCTGTGCGTGGGCGTAGATGTATGTCGCGCCCTCGTTGCCCGGTTGCACGAACTCGCGCATGAACATCGCGACATCGCAGAGGGGGTAGAAGTCCCTGTTGCCTCGTACGACCAGGTCGCTCGGCACAACCGGCAGATCGATGCGTAGCGATGGAATCCTGATCCGCGAGGCCAAGCCTTGGTTGCCGCTCGGAGTCGACGTGGCCGTTGGGCCCGGGGTAGTGGTCTGCGGCGGGTTGCCCGTCGGCAGCGGGCTGTCTGTCGTCGGCAAGCTCTCGCTTGGCGCTGTCGTCGGCCGATCGGAGGGCCTTGGCTGCAGGGTCAGCAGCGGGTCGCCAGCGACAATCGGTTTGGGTGTCTGCAGGTCGCCAAAGGCCGAAGATGGCGCGTACGACAGCAAGCCGGCGGTGAGCAGCGTGACACTGCTCGCCATAAGGAGAGCCAGGAGCAGCCGATCGGCCAGCGTGACGAGCCTTCTCATCGGGCGGCCGATGCTAGCGCAGCCTCCTTTCCTGAGCCGTAGTACATTCGCGGAGCATGCGCCTACCCGACATCCTCGGAGTAGTGGCGGCATTGGTCGTTGGAGGCCTCCTCACGGTCCTCCTTCTCGCGAGCGCGGTCGCCGCGCCACCAGCGCTGCCCACTCCTGTGCCACCCAGCATCCCGCCGCTGCCGACGCCGGTCGTCGCACGGCCCAGCACCGTGCCCACACCGTTAGCTCCGGGCGAGACTCCGGGCCAGGTGGTGGCTATCGGCCAGCCTGCTCCGCCACTACAAGTCACGCTGACCGACGGCAGTCTCCTCGACACTGCGGATTACGAAGGCCTGCCGATGTGGATCAACTTCATGGCCACGTGGTCCCCCCAGTCCACGACAGAGCTCCCCTTGATGGAGCGTTACCAGCAGGACTTCGCGGGGCAGTTGATGATCGTGGTTGTCGATGTCGGCGAGGATCGCGAGACGGTCAACCAGTTCATGCGCCAGCTGAAGGTCGACCTCCCAGTCGGGGTCGACGAAAACGCGGACGTCCAGAGGGCATGGGGCACATTTGCGTTGCCGGTCCACGTGTTCATTGACGCCGACGGTGTCGTGCAGGACATCGTCTACGGCGGCGCGCCGCTCGAGGTGTGGGATGAGTCGATCACCCTGATCGTCCCGGATTTCGTTGCTCCATCGCCGGCGGTGTGACGGTCCCAGTAAGTCCCGCTCCTGACCTGAAGCCGATATCGGTGCGGGCTGCCGTTGCGGCGGCTGCCGCCCATCTCTCGCGACGGCCATTGTTGGTGGTGAGCGACTTCGACGGCACCTTGAGCAATATCGTCAACGACCCGTGGGGAGCTTCGATCCTGCCACTGGGTCGCCGCGCCCTGCGCACGCTCGCGGGGCTCGATGGCGTCCTTGTCGCCGTCCTATCGGGGCGTTCCTCGCACGATGTCGCCGCCCGGGTGCGCGTCGGCGGCATCAGCTACGTGGGGAATCACGGGATGGAGCGGGGGTTCGTGCCGCGCCGGGGCCGGGCGGAGCGCTTGGCCGCCGACGTGGACGAGGCGAGCCACGAGGCAGTTCATGCGGCGGAGAGACTGGCTGACGAGCTTCCCCGGCTGATCGGCGAGCCGTGGCTGATCGTCGAGCACAAGCCGCCTTCGGTGGCGATCCATTGGCGACAGGCACCGGACATCGAGGCCGCCGCCGCGCGCGTGCTGGCTGCGGTCGAGCAGTTGGATCCGGATCACGTGCTGGAGCGCTTCCCTGGCCGTCGCGTGCTGGAGTTACGGCCACCCGGCGCCGTGGCCAAGGGCGAGGCGTTCGAGCGGATGGTGGCGGAGCTCAAGCCGCGCAGCGTCTTCCTGCTCGGCGACGACATCAGCGACGCCATGGCATTCACTGCGCTGCGTCGCCTCCGCGCCGCTGGTGTCACGGACGGTGTGGCTGTCGCCGTTCAGGCGCGAGCCGAGGTACCGTTCCAGGTGCTAGAGGCGGCCGATATCGTCTTGGCCTCGCCCGTTGACGCGACGCGCTTCCTGTCAGCCCTTGCGCGTCGGCTTGCTCAGCCGCGCAACTCCGGGTTGAATTCGCGGACCGTGTCGCGCAGCGCGCGCGAGGGTGGGCGGCCGCCGCGTGCTACGGCGGCCAGGTCGCGCAGCTGACGGCTGAGCCACCAGGCAAGGTCCTCGCTGCGCACCGAGGCGCGCAGCCGACGGAGGCGCGAGGCGCGCTCTTCGGCTGACATCTCCAGCCCGCGCTCGAGCATCTCTGCCGTCCCTGCCACGTCTGCGGCACTGACGATCAACGCGTCCGAGGCGAGCTGCTCGGCCGCGCCGGCGGTCTCGGACAGGACCAACGCTGCGTGGCTGACGATCGCGGTCTCCTTGGCGACGAGGTTCATGCCGTCGACGACCGGGTTCACGAGCACGACGTCCGCCAGCGACAAGGCTGCGATGGCCAGCGCGTACTCCGTTCCGTCGAGCAGCCAGATCGGCGCGGCGTCAGGGTCGGACATGCCATTCACACGCGCCACAACCTCGCGCACCGCGGCGGCATAGCGCGCGTATTCGGGCACGTTCTCGCGGCTGACCGACGTGATGGCCAGGAAGCGCACGGTCTTGCGCAGCTCCGGGTGGCGGCGGAGCACGGCTTCGAAGGCAAGGAAGCCGCGGAGCACGTTCTTCGACGGCTCAAGCCGATCTACGCGGACGATCAACTTCGGTTTGCCAGCGCGTTCGAGCCGCTCGGAAAGCTCCTTCTTCCGGCGCGCCACCTCCGGGCCGCGCGCGAACTTGGCCAGCGAGTCGGGGTCGATCGAGATCGGGTAGGCGCGCACCCAGATCGTCCGGCCGCGCCAGCGGACGTGGCGGCCCGCCGGATCGACCCGCGCGTCACGAACGAACGCGTCGACCGAGGCAAGGAAGTTTGTCGCGTACCGGTCCGTCTGTAGGCCCACGATGTCGTTGGCCAGCAGGCCCTCGCAGATCGCGCGGCGCAGGCCCTGGGGCAGCACGAGCCAGGTATCGACCGACGGCCACGGGATGTGGTTGAAGTGCAGCAGCAGGCTGTCCGGCCGCTTGGCCCGGATGGCCGAAGCTGCCAGGTAGAGGTGGTAATCCTGGAGCAGCACGACCGGCCGCTCGTAATCCTTGGTTTGCTCGAGCACTGCGGCCGCGAACGCGTCGTTCACAACCCGGTATCCACTCTGCCAGGCGTCGATCAGCTCGTCGTCCACCGTCGGCTCGTAGGCGAGTGTGTAGAGCTGGTGCTGCATGAACCATAGGAATGGGTTGGCGACCTTGCCGTAGTGCGCCTGCCAGGCGTCGTTCGGGAGCTCGCGCAGGTCGAGCCGGAGGTTTTGCCCGGGTAGCTGCTCCTCGATTCGCTGCAGCAGGTGCAGCTGGCGCTCCTCTGGCTTGCCGCGCAGCGTGACCGCGGCCTCCCGATCACCAGGGTCCATCGCGGCGCTGATCCAGGTGACCGGGGCGAGCCGGCCGACCTCGGCAAGGGCCGTGACCAGGCCACCTGACCCGCGCTGTACGCGCCACTCGCCGGCGCGGCTGCGACGAAAGCTCAACGGGCCGCGATTGGAGACGACAACCAGCCGCTCGCCCTCGGGAACGAGCGCACGCACGTACTCCGCGAGCCGAGTCGCGCGGTCGATCGGAACGACGATCCTGTCGTCCACGCTCTTCACTCGCTCAATGCTCACGCCGTCTCCCCCGCCTCGATCCGAATGGCTGTGTCAAAGCAGCGCGCGGGCCGCTTCCTCCGCCACTCCGATGACGGCCACGGTTACGGGTGGGATCAGTCCGATGGCGATCGTCATTACGGCCGCCAGTCCGAGGCCGGCCTGCGTCGCGCCACCCACGTTGACCGGCGCGACTTCCTCGGGAGCCTCGCGCATGTACATGTAGACCACCACGCGCAGGTAGTAGAACGCGGCTGCTGCTGCGTTGAGCATTACGAGCACCGCGAGGAGGTTGAGCCAGCCGCCGACCTCGAGCGCGGGCACGATCACGTAGACCTTCGCCCAGAAGCCGGCCAGCGGCGGGATGCCCACGAGCGACAGCAGGAAGAGCGTCATGAGCAGGCCCAGAACGGGCGCGCGCCGGCCCAGGCCGGCGAACGTCTTTATCTGGCTGGTGACGCCGGGCCTGCGCTGGAGCGCGGACACACAGGCGAAGGCGCCGAGGTTCATGAATGAGTACGCGACGCTGTAGAAGAGCACGCCGAAGATTCCAGCGGCTGCCGCCGGGGAGCCATCGGGCGCCGCCCCGAACGCTGCAAGGCCGACGAGGATGTAGCCGGTGTGGGCGATCGAGCTGTAGGCGAGCATCCGCTTGATGTTGTCCTGGGTCAGCGCGACGAGGTTGCCCAGCGTCATGGTCAGCGCGGCAAGGACGACGACGAACGGCGTCCAGTCCTCCTTCAGCCCGCCGAGAGCCTCGACGAACAGCCGAAGGATCAGCGCGAAAGCGGCCACCTTCGGCCCGACTGACAGGTAGCCGGTGACCGGCGTCGGTGAGCCCTGGTAGGCATCGGGGGTCCAGTAGTGGAACGGGACGGCGGCGATCTTGAAGGCCGCGCCCGTGGTCAGCAGGGCGAGGCCCATGAGCAGGCCCGGCGCCAACGCCGTGAAGCCGGCATCCGAGACGGTCGTGGTGATCACGGCCGCGACCTCGGCGATGTTCGTGGTGCCCGTGTAGCCGAACACGAACACGAGCCCGAACAGGAAGATTGCGCTCGAGAACGACCCCAGCAGGAAGTACTTGATGGCGCCCTCGGTCGAAAGACCGTCGCGCTTGGCATAGCCGGCGAGCATGTAGCCGGGCAGCACGAGCAGCTCGAGCGCCAGGAAGAGCAGCAGCAGGTCACGCGCGCCTCCGATCAGCAGGGCGCCGGTGATCGCGAAGCACAGCATCGCGCTGAACTCGGCCACGGGGAGGCCGCGCGGGCGCAGGTAGTCGGGGCCGAACAGCACCGTCAGCAGGCAGACCGACAGCATCAACAGGTCGAGCAGCGCGGTCAGGCTGTCGCGCACGTAGGCGCCGCCGAACACCTCGACCGGGCCGCTCAGCAGGCCGACATGGCCGTCGAATACGTTGAAGGGCCCGATGATGACGACCAGCCCCATGAGCAGCAGCAGCCCGCCCGCGGCGACGGCGGTCAAGAGTCGATCGCGTTCCGGCCGCGTGATGTCGATGAGGATGATCAACATCGCCAGCAGTGCCAGGCCGGCGGGCGGCAGCAGCGCGAGCATCGTGTTCTGGTCGATCTGGATCATTTGGTCGCGCTCACGGAATGTGCGCTCACGGGACGCCGGCCAAGGTGCCTGGGCCGACGCGGGCCAGGATGTCGCTCACCGGGGTCTGCCAGAGTTCGAGCAGCAGGCCCGGAAACAAGCCGAAGGCGACAGTCAGGACGACCAGCGGCGCGAGCGTGAGCACCTCGACCCGGCTCATGTCGGTCAGGTGATGCCCAAGGCCCTTCAGAAATTCCGAAAGGTCGCCGAAGACGACACGCTGGTACATCCACAGCAGGTACGCCGCCGCAAGCATCATCGCCAGGGCGGCCACCGCGGCGGCGACGGGCCAGTAGTCGAACGATCCGACGAGGACGAGGAACTCGCCGACGAAGCCGGCCAGGCCGGGTAGGGCCAGGCTGGCCAGCACGAAGAAGCCGAGCATCGCCGAGTACACCGGCACAGCGCCGGCGAGGCCGCCCATCTTGGCGATCGTGCGATCGTGCGTGCGCTCGTAGATGACGCCGACAAGCAGGAACAGGGCGCCGGTGATGATGCCGTGGGCGATCATCTGGAGCACGGCCCCGTGCATTCCCTGCTCCTGGAATATGAAGATTCCCAAGGTCACGAAGCCCATGTGGCTGACCGAGCTGTACGCCACAAGTTTCTTGAGATCGGGCTGGACAAGGGCCACGATCGCGCCGTAGACGATCGCGATCAGTGATAGCACGATGATCAGCGGCGCCCATTGCTGCGCGGCGTCCGGGAACAGCGGCAGGTTGAAGCGGAGCAGCCCGTATGCGCCCAGCTTGAGCAGGACTCCGGCCAGGATCACCGAGCCCGCCGTTGGCGCCTCGACGTGCGCGTCGGGCAGCCAGGTGTGGAATGGGAACATCGGGACCTTGATCGCGAAGGCCAGGAAGAATCCGGCGAAGGCAAAGAACTGGAGCGTCGGGTCGAAGCCGAAGCCGCGCAGCGACTCGTAGTCGAACGCGCCCGTCCATGAGCCTGTCTGGAGCTGGTAGGTGTAGGCGACGCCCAGGATCGCGACCAGCATCAGGAGTGACCCGACCAGCGTGTAAAGCACGAACTTGATCGTCGCGTAGATCCGGTTCGCCCCGCCCCAGATGCCGATGATGAGGAACATCGGAACGAGGAC
>CAZXLP010000035.1:0-11298 GCA_964642085.1 uncultured Anaerolineaceae bacterium | reverse complement strand
GACCGCATCGGGTTGCCGATGATCGAGGCGGCCGAGCGCGACGGCCTGCTCAAGCCGGGCGGCACGATCATTGAGCCGACGAGTGGCAACACCGGCCATGGACTGGCCATCGCCGCGGTTCTGAAGGGCTACCGGTGTATCTTCGTGATGGCCGACAAGCAGTCGGTCGAAAAACAGGCCCTCTTGCGCGCATACGGCGCGGAGGTCGTCCTCTGTCCGACCAACGTGCCGCCCGAATCGCCGGAGAGCTATTACTCGGTCGCCAAGCGGCTGGCGCGCGACATCCCCGGCGCCTTCCAGCCCGACCAGTACTGGAACATGAACAACCCGGAGGCTCACGAGCGGACCACCGGTCCCGAGATCTGGCGCCAGACCGAGGGCAGGATCACCCACCTCGTGGTGGCCACGGGCACGGGCGGGACGGTCACAGGCGCCGGGCACTTCCTGAAGCGGCAGAACCCGGAGATTCAGATCATCGGCGGCGATCCGGAGGGGAGCGTGCTATCGGGCGACACCGCGCGGCCCTACCTGACCGAGGGCATCGGGGAGGACTTCTTCCCGGGCACGTACGACGCGAGCGTCGTTGACCGCTGGGTGCGCGTCTCCGACAAGGACGCCTTCGCGGCGGCGCGGAGGGTCACCCGCGAGGAGGGCATCCTCGCCGGCGAGTCGTGCGGCACCGCGCTGGTGGCGACACTCACTGTGGCCCGCGACCTCATGGAGGCGGGCGGCGCGGCGGACAAGGTGATCGTCGTGATCTTCCCCGACGGCGGCCGCAACTACCTGTCCAAGCTCTACAACGACGAGTGGATGCGGGTCAACGGCCTGCTCGGCTCAACGACGCGTGGCACGCAGGTTGAGCAGGTGCTCAGAAATGGTCATCGCGGCCGCGATCTGCCGCTGGTCGTTCTGGCGCGCACTACCGATCGGGTGGGCGCGGCGATCGATCTCCTCCAGCTTTATGGCATCAGTCAGCTCCCCGTGTCCGAGGCGCCCGAAGGTGATGTGATCGAGTCGATCGTCGGGTCCGTGAGCGAGAAGGGACTGTTGGATCGGACGTATCGCGACCCGTCAGTTGTCCAGAGAACGATCGGCGAAGTCATGGACAAACCGCTGCCGACCATCGCCGGGCCTGCGTCGCTCGATAGCGCTTTCGCACTCCTTTCCGACGGCGCGCCCGCCGTGGTCGTCGTCCAGGAAGGCCGCGCCGCGGGCGTTGTCACCAAACTCGACCTGCTCGAGTACCTCGCCCACCACCAGCGCCGGGAGTGACCGAACCGCCCGCCGACATCGCGCCCATACACACCCGGCGCCTGACGCTCGAGTCGATGTCCGTGCCATTCATGGAGGCGCTCGCGCGGCACGATCTCGATACTGCTGCGCGCGCGGCTGACGCGGAGGTCCCGGCATGGATGGCCGACGAGCTCGAGCACTTCCTGAACTTCCGTCTCGCGCAGCTCGCCGCGGATCCGTCCATCAGGGAGTGGCTGGGCCGGGCGATCGTTCTGACGACTGAGGGCGGCTCCCGACGCGTGATCGGGTCCATCGGATTTCATGGGCCGCCCGACGCCGAGGGGAGGTTGGAGGTCGGCTACAGCGTCGATCCACCCTACCGACGCCGGGGCTACGCCCGGGAGGCGATTCGTGCGCTCTTCGATTGGGCACACGCCCGATACGGCGTCGCGACCTTCATCGCCTCGATTTCGCCCGACAACGAGCCGTCCCTAATCTTGGCGTCGCAGTTCGGCTTCATGCAGGTCGGCGAGCAGATGGACGAAATCGACGGCCTGGAGCTGGTGTTCGAAACGACGTGGCCGAATCCCACGGCCTAGACAGCGCGAGCGGTAGCGGCGAGCGGCGTGCGAAATAGTCGCGGCCGCGGGACACGGACTCGGTCTCGCTCGTTATTCGTTCATGTACACCCGTCCTGGCCGAGGCCGCAATCACACGCATCCTTGAGCTCGGTCCCCCTCTGATTCGGGTGGAGACGGACAGAACCTCGCAATTAGAGGCCATTTACACGCGTCACTTCAAGGATGTCTATCGATATGTTCTCGGTCTTACCCGGTCGCACGACGAGGCAGATGACGTTACCGCCGAAACGTTCGAGCGGGCCCTCCACGCCTGGAGATCACATCGGGAGGTGCCTCGCGCACCCTTGCCCTGGCTCTTGCTTACAGCCCGTCGTGTCGCGATCGACAGGTGGCGACGAGTTCGGCGGCTCGCGGGCCTTCGCCCGCGCGTACGCAGTCTCGAAGGCGCGTCGGAAGAACACCGGAGCGAGTTTTGGATGTGGTTCGAGGCACTCGCTGGCGTTCTCTCCGATCGCCAGCGAGAGGTGCTCTTGCTCCGTTACCAGAGCGACCTCACTGATGCGGACATCGCGATGATCATGGGCCTGTCCCAGTCCGGGGTCCGCTCGCTCGTTGCTCGAGCCCTTGCAACGCTTCGCTCACACCCGGAACTACTTTGATGCCCGCTGACGACGAGCAGTTACTCGCGCGCTTCAACAGGCGACTCGCAGGGATCGAAAGCGAAATCCCGAGCCCGCGAGAGACGACTTTGCGAGGAGCTGGATCAATGACGAACCTTCACCGCCAGCGCAGTGCGGTGCCAGGCTGGATCGGAGCATTGGCCGTGGCGGCTGGGCTCGTGGCGCTGGCAGTGATCGGTTTTCGACTTCTGCCTGGGCCGGATCCAGCACCTTCGGATCCAGCGGTCGGTCAAACTCCCGGTCCCTCGGCCGTTGCGGCATCGTCGCAGACGCCGGCTGTCCCATCGCCCTCAGCACCTTCTACGCCTGCGTCATCGCCCCTGCCGTCGCCGATGCCATCGCCAACCGCGCCGCCACCAACGCCAACGTCGTCGCCCGCAGTCCCCTCGCCGAGCCCGACTGCTCCTGTACCTGGTGAGTGGATCGGACCCGAGCGCGTCGCAACGGACGAGTACGCCGAAGTTGGCCTGGTCGTCGACGGGGATGGACACGCGCATGTCGTGGCGGCGACTTGGGACGACGGCGCCTTCTACCTGACGAACGCGAGCGGCTCGTGGACCCGGGAGCGACTGACGAGCGCCCCGACAGGTGGATTCGTCGACGGGTTGTCGAAGTACGACGGGGACCCGTCGATCGTCATCCGTGACGACGGCTCGCTTGCAATCGCGTTCACGCGATACGACGGCCTCCAATGCGCTTTCGGCTGCGTACCTGTAGACCCCCAGGGCATCTTCCTGGTCACCAATCGGTCGGGAAGTTGGTCAGAAGCTGTCCCGATCATCGAGGGCAGGGTCCAGGAGCCTTCGCTGCAGGCGACAGAAGGCCGGCTCCACCTGGCCTACTCCCGCGGCGGCGACGAGGACCGGACGGTCGAGTACGCGCACTCGGCGGATGACGTCGATTCTTGGACCATCGAGACCGTGGGCGAGGGCGAGACGCCCACCCTGCGGATGGGTCGCGATGGGTTTGCGCGCATCTCCTTCCGGGTGCGGTACCTGGGCGACGACCCCGCTAACTTCTACGGCTTCCGCAATCTCTACTACGCAGCCCAGGCAGACTCAGGTGAGTTCGTCGTAGAGCGTGTGCCAGGCGACTGGCGCGTTTACACGCAGCCTTTGCTCACCCTGGGCGTGACCGACGAACCACAGATCGTCTTCTTCAACCGCGGCGACCCGACGAAGTCGAGCAACGTGCTCGGCGACTGCGGAGCACTCTCCATTCGGCGGACAGCGGGAACCTGGAGCGACGCGTCGGTGGTCTTCCCCGAAGGTGAATCCTGTGCCCTGATGGCTGCGGGCGTTGCCACCGACAGCGACGGCACGCTGCACGTCATCTCAAAACACAACCTAACCAGCATGGGGGTCTGGTATGCGAACGATGCCGGCGGAGAGTTCCGAGCCCAACAGTTCAGGGATCTAGGGGACCATTCCATATCCGATATCCCTGATGGTGACTCGGCGATCGCCATTGACGACAGCGGTCGGCCGCACGTCCTCTTTGTCGTCTCAGAATTCAGCCCTCCGCGCGGCGACAGGGGCTGGTGGTACGGCATCGGCCCCGCGCAGTGACCGGCTAGAGCCAGGGGAGCGGCAGCCTCACCGGGCGCTTGTACCGTTCGTGGCCATCGCGTGTCAGCCTAGCCTCGGGTGCGCGGCACACCGGCGTCACGCGGATCGTCTTGGTCCACCGATGAAAACGATGCTCGCCGCCGTTGTCATGACGTTCGCGCTGGGCTTCTCGACGGCGGCTGCGTTCTATGCCGTCGGCGGGCGTCTCGCGCTCATGGGCCCATATGTGCTCGTGCGCGAGTGGCCCGCGATCTATTTCCTGGTCGCCGTTTTTGCGGCCGCTGTTGGGTTGGTTCTCGGTGCGGTGGAGTGTCGTGGTCGGGGCGTCGGCTGGCCGCGGTCATCGTCGGCGCTTGGGTGGGTGAGTACTTCGTGCTCGCCTCGGGTGTGCTTTCGAACGAGCTGGCAATCTGGTACTCGCCGTTGAACGCAGTTGGCATCTGGATCGCGGCGACCGCCGGCCCAATGCAGCCAGTCGCTGCGTGGCTTGGAGCCGTGTTCGGACGGCGCTTCCGCCGCGGACGGGAATAGTTAGCGCTGCTCGGATAGGGCGGTGGATTCAGGGGCTGCGGCGGCAGTCGGCCGTCCCCGCAGTCGGTTCGCGAATCCGCCGATCTGCTCGCGATTGGCGTTTACCAGCGCAATGCCACCGATTACGAGCGCGGTACCCAGCAGCAGCTGCGGCGGGATCTGCTCCTGCAGCACCAGGGCGCCGAGGATGATGCCCCACACCGGGAGTAGGTAGGCGACGAGCGACGTCCGCGCCGCGCCCCAACGGCCGAGCAGCCGGAAGAAAGCCAGGAATGCGAGCCCCGAGCCAACGACGCCCAGCCAAACGACGGCAATGATGGCCTCAGTCGTGAGTGGTGCGCTGAGCGGCTGTTCAAAGATGAATGCCAGCACCGCCACCATCACGAACGCCGTGAAAACCTCGAAGAGGGCAGGGATCATCGGCCGGTAGCCCTAGACGAAGCGGCGGGCGTAGACGCCGCCGATGGCGTACGAGATAGCCGCCACGATGAGGATGATCTCGGCGATGAAATCGCCCGTTCCGAGCTGAGCAGGATCGAAGCCGACGAGCACCGCGACCCCTACGAGCCCCACGATCACGCCGAGCACCTTGTTCGAGGTCATGCGCTCGTCTCGCAGCATCAGTGCGGCGAATGGGATCACGAACAGCGGAACGGGAGCCGTCAGCACCGCGGCCAGTGCAGAGTCGACGTTCTGCTCGGCGAAAGTGATCAGCACGAATGGCAGGGCAATGCCAAAGAAGCCGACGACGCTGATGTGAGCGTAGAAACGCCGCTCGCGCGGGAGCCGCTCTCGGGCGATGAGGACAACAGTCCCGAGCAGCGCGCTGCCGATCACCAGGCGGAGCATCACGAGCGTGAACGGTTCCAGCCCAGCGTCGACCCCGATCTTGATGAACAGGTAGCTGCTGCCCCAGAAGAAACCGAGAAGGGCAAAGACGAGCCAGTCGACGCCCGCCCGGCTCGAACCCTCAGCCTTCGTCACCGCTTCCACGCTCTCATGCAGTTACTAACCGGCGAAGTCTCGCACCGGTTGCGAATTGCAGCGCAAGTCACAGACAACCGGCGGATAAGCCCCGCCCGACACACTGACATGGGTGTCTGATCAGCGCGTAGGCGCCGCCTTCCGTGCCGTCCGCATCCGCAGGCGCTGGCGGCAAATCGACGTCGCTCAAAAGGCCGGCGTGTCCAACTCGCTCGTCTCTGCGATCGAACGAGGGCACATCGGGACGGTGACGATTGACTCCCTGCGGCGCGTGGCTGCCGTCCTCGACATTCGGCTCGACATCCTTGCCAGATGGCGAGGCGGCGAGCTCGACCGGCTCCTGAACGCTCGGCACTCCGTTCTCCAAGGCGCCGTCGCACGCTGGCTCAGCGAAATCGCTGGATGGGCAGTTGCTCCGGAGGTGTCCTTTGCTTTCTACGCCGACCGGGGCTGGATCGATCTTCTGGCTTGGCACGAACCGACGCGGACGCTGCTCGTGATCGAGATCAAGACGCAGATCGTTGATGTGCAGGAACTTCTCGGAGTTCTCGATCGGAAAACGAGGCTCGCAGCGCGAATCGGACGTGAGCGGGGCTGGTTCCCGCGAGTCGTTGCCACTTGGCTGGTCGTCGCCGAAGGGAGCACGAACCGCCGACGCGTCGAGGATCACGCCGCACTCCTGCGGGCGGCGCTACCAGCGGGCACACGCGAGATGCGACGTTGGCTGCGTCATCCATCAGGCGCGATTTCGGGCCTCTCGTTCTTCCCGTATTCCAGCCGGGCAAGCGCTAAAGGAGAACTTGGCGGCTTACAGCGTGTGCGGAAGCCCCAGCGAGGCTGACACGAGCGTGGAAGAGGGCTCGGTCGCGGGCGAAGCCGCCGGTTTCGGGGCCAGGTTCTTACTTAGCGCTGCTCGGGCTGGAGAATGGCGAAAGAATCACTGCCGGGCCGGCGCGACCATTCCGTCGCACGACGCTGGCAACTCTGGTGCCCAGATTGCAGGCCCGGCGGCGTACAATTCCGGCCGACGAACTGCGTAAGCCGACTACCCGGCAACTCCGGCCTTACTCGCCGGACCCGGAACGCGCGGCCGGTCCGCCAGGTGTACGAGCGCGACCGCATCGAGCGCGCCCACCGGGTCAAGGAGAACCGAGCAGTGGCGACGACCCTCGAGAAGCCGGCAGCGAAACCTGGCTCCGTCGTGGCGCGACAGACCGACAGCGACATCCCGCTCCTCGGTCGAACGAGACACGCCAACTTGTCCGTGGCGGCGCTGTACGAGAAGGCCATCGAGCGCAAGGAAGGGATCCTCGCCGCAGCGGGCCCGCTCGTCGTCCGGACCGGCACGCACACCGGCCGATCACCCAAGGACAAGTACCTCGTCGACGAGCCGGGCAGCCACGACGGCGTCTGGTGGGGTGGCTTCAACCAGCCCATCAGCGAAGAGCGTTACGACCAGCTCCGCAACAGGTTCATCGAGCACATGAACGGGCTCGAGGTGTTCGTGCAGGACGGCTTCGTCGGAGCGGATCCCAAGTACCGCCGCTCGCTGCGCGCCTACACGGAAACGGCCTGGGCGAGCATCTTCTGCGACAACCTGTTCATCCGCCCGGGCGCGGGCGACCTCAAGAACTTCAAGCCTAATTTCACGATCATCGACGCGCCCACCTTCCGCGCCGATCCGGAGCGCGACGGAACGCGCGGCGAGACGGTCGTCCTCGTGCACCTGTCGCGCCAGGAGATCCTGATCGGCGGCACGCACTACGCCGGCGAGATGAAAAAAGGCGCCTTCGGAATCATGAATTACCGGCTGCCGGACGAAGGAGTGCTGCCCATGCACTCATCGGTGAACATCGGCGAGGACGGCAAAGTTGCGGTCTTCTTCGGACTCTCAGGTACAGGCAAGACGACGCTGTCGGCCGACCCGGAGCGGATCCTGATCGGCGACGACGAACACGGCTGGAGCGACCACGGCGTCTTCAACTTCGAGGGCGGTTGCTACGCCAAGACCATCCGCCTGTCGCACATCTACGAGCCCGACATCTACTCGACGACGCGCCGATTCGGGACCATTCTCGAGAACGTCATCATCGACCCGGAGACGCGGGAGCTCGACCTCGACTCGGACCTGGTAACCGAGAACACTCGCGGCGCCTTCCCGCTGCACTTCATCTCCAACAGCTCGGACGTGGGCATGGCCGGGCACCCGTCGACGATCATCTTCCTGACCGCCGACGCGTTCGGGGTACTGCCACCGATCTCGCGCCTCACGCGCGACCAGGCGATGTATCACTTCATCAGTGGCTACACGGCCAAGCTGGCCGGCACCGAGGTCGGCGTGAAAGAGCCCACGGCCACGTTCTCGACCTGTTTCGGCGCTCCGTTCATGCCCCGCCACCCACAGGTCTACGCGCAGATGCTCGGCGAGCGGATGGACCGCCACGAGGTGCCGGTCTGGATGGTCAACACCGGCTGGAGCGGTGGGCCGGCGGGCGGCAGTGGCGAGCGGATGAACATCGCTCACACACGCCAGATGGTCCGCGCAGCGCTCAGCGGGCTGCTGGATGACGTGCCCACGCGCACCGATCCGAACTTCGGCTTCGAGGTCCCGACCACCTGCCCCGACGTGCCGACCGAGGTACTTTGGCCGCGCGACACCTGGGCCGACAAGGACGCCTACGACCGCCAGGCACGCAAGCTGGCAGGCATGTTCGTCGACAACTTCCGCAAGTTCGAAGGTGGCGTGACCGTCGAGATACGCGCGGCAGGCCCGCGCGTCGGGTGACGCCCGAGCAGACCGCGGGCAGGTCCGACTCTCACGCCGAGGCCGACTGGAGACGCCGATTCACGGCGCCGCGCACGACTCTGCCGCAGTGGGCCGACGACGCGCCCGACCGACTCCTCTACGGCTCGAACGCGACCGGCAAGTGGGAGCTCTACGCATGGGATCTGGCGAGCGCCCAGCATCGGCAGGTCACTGACCGGCGCGAGGGCACACTCGAGGGCCTGATCGCCCCGAACGGTGAGTCGATCTGGTGGTTCGACGACACGGACGGAGACGAGTTCGGTCGCTGGGTCGTGGAAGGCTTCGCGGGCGACTCCCCGCAGGTGATCGGGGAGGAGTTCGGGCGGGCATACAACACGGGGCTAAACATTGGCCGAAACCTGGCGATCGTTGGCCGCTCGACGGACGAGGGCAGCTCGATCTACGTGGTCTCCGAGGGCGCCGAGCCGCGACGCATCTACGACCACCGCGAGGAAAGCTGGTTGGGTGGTCTATCGGCCGATGAAGGGCTCGTCTGCTTCCATCACGCCGAGCACGGCGACAGCCGCCACGCGGCGCTGCGCGCGGTCGACCTCGACGGCAACGTCGTCGGCGAGCTGTCGGACGGACCCGGGCTTGGGCTCAAGTCGATGGGCTTCTCGCTCGTCTCTGGAGACGATCGCGTGCTGGTTTTGCACGAGCGGCACGACCTCAAGCGGCCGCTGATCTGGTGGCCGCGCTCGGGGGAGATGCGCGAAATCGCGCTCGACCTGCCCGGCGACATCGAGGCCTCCTGGTATCCAGACGGCACGGCCATCCTGATCACGCACGAGCACGCCGGCCGCTCATCGATGTTCCGCTACGACCTGGACGCGGGCGAGTTGCTGCTGTTGCCGACCCAGCCGGGGGTCATCGCCGAGGCGTCGGCTCGGCCGGACGGGATCGTCTGGTTCCTATGGAGCGACTCGGCCTCGCCGGCCAAGGTGCTGTCGACGGACGGCTCGGTCGTGCTTACACCATCAACGGATGTAGCGCCTGGCGGAGTCCGATACGCCGATCTGTGGATCGGCGACATCCACGCGCTCGTTGCCGAGCCGCCCACGCCGCGCCCACATCCGACGATCTTCTCCATCCACGGCGGACCGGAGGCGCACGATCGCGACTCCTTCTCGCCGATGATCCAGGCGTGGGTCGATCACGGGCTTGCGGTCGTGCTCGTCAATTACCGCGGCAGCACCGGATACGGCCGTGCGTGGCGCGACGCGCTGACAGGCAACCCAGGCCTGACCGAGCTCGAGGACATCGCTGCGGTCTGGGATCGGGTGGTCGCGGACGGGATTGCCGATCCGGAGCGGGTCGTCCTCAGCGGCGCGTCGTGGGGCGGTTACCTCACGCTGCTGGGTCTCGGCATGCAGCCCGAGCGCTGGACTCTGGGCGTCGCGGGCGTGCCCGTTGCCGACTACGTCGCGGCGTTCGAGGACGAGATGGATCCGCTCAAGGCGTACGACCGCGCCCTCTTCGGCGCTTCGCCCGAGGAGAACCCCGAGCTCTACCGGGTGCGTTCTCCGATCACGTACATCGACGAGGTCCGCGTCCCGGTGATGATCCTCGCCGGCGAGAACGATCCGCGCTGCCCGATCCGCCAGATCGATAACTACCTCGCCCGCCTGACCGATCTTGCCAAGCCGCACGAGGTCCTGCGTTACGACGCCGGCCACGGCTCGTTGCGGACCGACGAGCGGATTCGGCAGATGGAAGCCGAGCTGTCGTTCGTGGCGCGCAACCTCGGGACGTCTCAGCCGCTCTAGATCAGCACTTGCGGCTGTACACGACCTCGGAGGAGAGCAATGTGCTGCTGTGCCAGGCGCGGACGCGGAAGACGATTCGGTACCAGTTCGACTGATCGCCGTCCCAGGTTCGCCATGACGTAAGCCAGTGCTTGTCGCCGTTGATGGCGAACTTGTACTTGGCGATGGGCCAGCTGTAGATCATCGACCAGGTAGTGCTGCCAGCCGGCCTGCGCTCGACCCAGCTCTCGTTGGTGAGCTTGTTGGCATTCGTTGACCCGGAAGCGTTGTTCCTGACCTTGAAATGCGGGTCTGCCCCCTGGCAGTAGTTGTATTTGACCTGGTACTCGTAGCCGGTCGCGGCGGCCGCGCTGGCCGGCATAGCCAGAGCAGCAACGACGACGGTCATGGTCAATAGCAGCCAAACTCGCTTACGCATCAACAATCCCCTCCTTCACGGACACCCGGTACACGGCCCCCGAATCCTAAGACCTAGAGCGGTTCGAAGCGGGCGGTGAAGTGGCGCAGCGCCAAAGGCTCGTCGGTGATTCGGTAGCCGCGCAGGTCGGCCGCCCCGGCGGCGACGAATTGGACGACCTCGATCACGTAGTCGACGTGCGACTGGGTATACGTCCGGCGCGGAACGGCGAGGCGGACGAGATCCATGGAGGCCGGCGACTCGGTCCCGTCGGGATGGCGGCCAAACATGACCGTGCCGATCTCGACGCCGCGGATGCCGCCCTCCCGATACAGCGCGATCGCCAGCGAATGGCCCGGATACTCGAGCGGCGGAATGTGCGGCAGCAGCATCCGTGCATCGATATAGACCGCGTGCCCGCCGATCGGTCGGATGACCGGAACGCCTGACGCGTCCAGTGCCTCGCCAAGGTAGGCAGTCGACTGGATCCGATAGCGCAGGTAGTCCTCCTCGACCACCTCCTCCAGTCCCTGGGCGATCGCCTCCAGGTCGCGCCCGGCCAGCCCGCCGTAGGTCGGGAATCCCTCGGTCAGGATGAGCAGGTTGCGGCAGGCCTCGGCAAGGGCGTCGTCGTTCATCGCCAGCCAGCCGCCGATATTCGCCAGCCCGTCCTTCTTGGCCGACATGGTCATGCCGTCTGCGAGTGACGACATCTCCAGCACGATTTCGGGGATCGGCCGGCTCTCGTACCC
>CAZXLP010000034.1:0-11342 GCA_964642085.1 uncultured Anaerolineaceae bacterium | reverse complement strand
GCCCACGTCCTGGTGGTAACGGATTCCGCCCTTCGCCGGGCCTCGCCCGAGGTTGTGCTGAACCCGGTATCCGGTGAACACCTGGACGCTGCCGTCGTCCATCTTGACCGGGAAATGGACCGTCAGCTCGCGGCGTGGCTCCCGCAGAACGCGGCGCAGGCCGGGGTCCAGGTTGAGCTTGTCGGCGGCGATATCGAACTGCTGTTGCGCCACGTGCCACGGGTTGATGGACGGCGCGACTCGTTCGGTCGTCATCGGATTCCTTGATCCTCCAGCGGAGTCAGCATCGGCCCGAAGTCGGGGGGGCCGGGGAAGCGGGCGCAGTTTACACCCCGTCAGTGAGGGCCTGGCCAGGCCCGGCCCGGCCCGAATATCCATCCATGCCCTGGGCATGCCGACAATCCATTTGAAATGAACACCTCTTCCCACGGGCGGGGTGTTTGCGGCCGCGCGATCGGCTGTCGGGGCAACCAGACAGACAGGTTGTGCAGGTGAAATGGAGGATCGCGCGGGTTGGGGCCTGGCCACGCCTCGTGCGTCTCCGAAACCGGACCGTCTGTTCATTTGAAATGAAATCCTGCGGGCGACCGACTAAGAACGCGTGGTCGAAGCGTCGGCGAGGACCGCGTCGACGGAACGGCGCGACCACTCGACGATCACCGGGTTGGTATCGATGTAGTAAGGGAGCGCGATGAGGCCGACCGACAGCGCCCAGCCCCGACCTCGCGCCCATGTCGCGTCGTCGACCGCCAGCTCCTGCCGATAGGCCTCGCGACTTGCGCCGCTGAAGAACGACCACGCCGGGATCAGGTCAGCGGCGGGGTCGCCCATGCCCAGGCCACCCCAGTCGATGACTCCCGTCAAGCGACCTTTCTCGACGAGCAGGTTGGTGGGTTGCAGGTCGCCGTGGATCCAGACCGGCGCACCCTCCCAGCCCGGTGCTTCGAGGGCAGCTTCCCAGGTCGTCGCGATCTCGGCGAGCGCCTGGACATCGAGCGTTCCGCGCAGTTGTTCCATGGCAGCGCGCACCGGCACGTCGCGCGTCGACAGCGACACGCCCCGGCCGGCGGCCGGGGCTGTGGCGGGTGGCTCCGCACCGGCATCGACCTGGTGGAGAGCGATCACGAACCGGGCAAGGTCGGACGCGAACTCGCTGAGATTCGAGATCGGCGCGGTGAACGCGTCGACGCCGGGCAGCCACCGGACCACGGACCATGGCCATGGGTACCCCTCGCCGGGCATGCCCATCGCGAGTGGGAGCGGCACGGCAACGGGCAGGTGCGGCGCGACCCTCGGCAGCCACGTGTGTTCCTTGCCGCCGTCCGTGGAAGCCCAGTGGATGCGTGGCATGCGAACCGCCATCTCGTCGCCGAGGCGAAAGATCGCGTTATCCGTCCCGGGCGAGGGCACGCGTTCGATATTCAGGTCCGCCCATGCCGGGAACTGGGTAGTAACCAACTGGCGGACCAGGTCGACGCCGATGTCCAGCTCGTCGGCGTGCATCCGGAGCATGCCGGAGGGTCGTTCCTCGCGGCTCGTCAGGCCCTCATGCCGACATGGTCACTGCGCCGTACGCGCCTGGGCCGACGTGCGGCCCGACCGACGGGCCGATCAGGTTGATGGTCATCTTCTCGCGCGCGACGCCCGTGGCCGCGGCGAGTTCCGACGCGAATGCCTCGATGTCTGGGCTCTGGCCGTGGAGGATCGCGACTCTCTCGGGCTTGGCCGCCACGAGCAGCTCGATCAGTCGTTCGCGGGCGCGCCCGCGCGTACGCGGACGGTCGGCCGTCTCGACTACGCCGTCCTGGAGGGTGATGATCGGCTTGACCGACAACACGCCGCCTATTGCTGCCCGCGCCGGGCTGATGCGACCGCCACGCTTCAGGTACTCGAGGGTCTCGAGCACCACGTACAGGTTGACTTTGTGAAGGCGGCCGTTGACCGCGGCCGCGACCTGCTCGCCCGACATCCCCGATGCCGCCTTCTCCGCGGCCAGGAGAGCAAGCAGACCGGTGCCCATGCTGGCCGTGTTCGAGTCGACGATATGGATCTTGCGCTCGGGCAGCATTTCGCGGGCGACCTTGGCGCTGGCCAGCGTGGCCGAGAGCTTCGACCCGACCCCGACGTAGACGACTTCGTCCGCACCGTCGGCGAAGAGCGCCTCGAAAGCTTCCTTGAACGTGCCCGGCGCCGCGGCCGCGGTCTTCGGGAACGGCGCGCCAGGTGCGGTCAACTCACGCCAGAAGTCGTCGCCGGACAGGTCGACCCCGGCGCGGTACTCCTTGTCGCCGAAGCTGACGAGCAGCGGCACCACCGTGATGCCGGCCGCCTTCGCCTGGTCGGGCGGCAGGTCGCTGGCTGAGTCGGCCAGCACCGCCACGCGCGTCATCTATACCCTCTCGAAGGCCATTGCCACCGACCCTCCACCACCCAGGCACAGCGTTGCCAGTCCATAGCTTCCCTCTCTCCTCCGCAGCTCATGCAGCAGCGTCGCGACGATTCGCGCACCACTGGCACCGATGGGGTGACCCAGCGCGATTGCTCCACCGTTGACGTTGACCTTCGACCAATCGAACCCCAGTTCGCGGCCATCCGCAAGCACCTGGGCTGCAAAGGCCTCGTTGATCTCGACCAGATCAAAGGCCTCGATCGGCATCTTGATCTTGGCCAGTAGCTTCTGCACCCCTTTGACTGGTGCCAGGAACAGCCATTTGGGCGCCACCTCTGCCTGGCTGTAGCCGACGATCCGCGCCAGCGGCTTGAGACCCAGCCGCTCGACCGCGCGCTCGCTCGCGACGACCGTCGCGGCGGCCCCGTCCGTGATCCCCGGGGCGTTGCCTGCGGTGACGGTTCCTCCCGGCATGCCAACGGGAGGCTCGGGCTCCGGGTCCGGCAGGGCGAATACAGGCTTCAGTCGGGCGAGCGCTTCGATGGTCGTGTCGCGACGTGGGCCCTCGTCGGTATCGAAGTCGACCTGCTCCTTGCCACGCTGGATCGGCACCGGGACGATCTCTTCGGCGAACCGACCGCCGTCGATCGCTCCAATCGCGCGCTGATGGCTGTCGAACGCGAACCTGTCCTGGTCCTCGCGGCTCACCTGGGCCTTCATCGCGACGCGCTCGGCGTGCGTGCCCATATGGCAGGACTCCGTGCTGCACCACAGGCCGTCGTGAACGGTCGAGTCGATCATCTCCGCGTTGCCGAGGCGGTATCCGAAGCGCGCCCTGGGAATCAGGTAAGGCCCCTGGTTCATGTTCTCCATGCCGCCGGCAACGACGATCTCGGCGTCCGCAGCACGGATCTCGGCCGCGGCCAGCATGATCGCCTTGAGTCCTGACCCGCAGACGCGGTTGATCGTGGTGGCGCTCGTCGAGTCGGCGAGGCCGGCCTTCAGGGCCGCCTGGCGCGCCGGCGCCTGGCCAACCCCCGCCTGGAGCACCTGGCCCATGAGCACTTCGTCGATCTGGTCGGATTGGACGCCGGCGCGCTCGACTGCGGCGCGGATCGCGATGCCGCCCAGCGTCGTCGCGGGCACGTCCGCGAGGCTGCCACCGAACTTGCCGATCGGCGTCCTCGCCGCCGAGACGATGTAGACCTGACCGTTGGCGCCGTTGAAGGCGCCGTTGCCGTTTTGGTTGCTGCTCACGCTGTCCATGTTACGACCGGCGGTTGAAGCGCTCGATGAGCCCGTCGTGCTCACGTGGCGGGCAGCTTTGTCGAGAACCGCGCCGCGAGGGTCGAGTCGGGGGGCGAATGGGAGGCATGTTGGCCCGAGATGACTCCGATCGCGCGCGGGGCGACAGCCGCGGCGGTTCGGTCAAAGCCGTTCATGTCGTGAGCAACCACCGAGTAATCGCCCGGCTAGCGTCCGAGAAGCGACGGGCCGCAGAGTGCTGGCGTGGGAGCGAATGAGCGTTTCATCCAACGAGCCAAGCGCATCGGCAGGAAGGCTCTCGAGCGCATTGGCGAGGAGATCAGGCTGGCACGTGTTGCTCGTGGGCTGAGTCAGGCCGCCGTCGCCGCACAGGCCGGGATGTCCCGTTCGAAGGTCGGCCGGATCGAGCGTGGTGACTACCAGTCGGCCCCGTTTCGCGACCTGATTGTTGTCGCCGCTGTCGTGGGACTCGAAATCTCGATCGGCGCCTATCCGGTCGGGCCCCCGCATCGCGACCGAGCGCAAGCGGCTCTCCTCGAGCGCCTGCACCTGTGTCTCCATCCGACCCTGCGCTGGCGGACCGAAGTGCCGCTGCCAAACCCGGGTGACCTACGAGCTTGGGATGCGCTGATCACGGGTGACGACTTCCGAGCCGGAACCGAGGCGGAGACCAGGGCTCGCGACGGTCAGGAGCTGGAGCGGCGGATAGCAGCCAAGCAGCGCGACGGAGCGGTGGACCTCGTGATCTTGTTGCTAAGCGACACGCGCTCCAACCGCGAGTTTGTCAAACAGCGTGAGCCCGAGCTACGCGCGATGTTTCCTGTAATGGCCGCCGATGCGCTGAGGGCGCTCGCCGCGGGCAGGTCGCCCGGAGGAAACGCGCTCATTCTCCTGTGATGCCGGGTGGGTAGACTCGGGCGGTGATCGCTTGCCCGAGCTGTGGAGCGCAGACCGCGGACGGGGCGCGGTTCTGCTCCAACTGCGGCAACGCCCTTGGAGCGGCGGCGCAGCCGGTGAGCGAGGTTCGCAAGACGGTCACGGTCATGTTCATGGATGCCGTGGGCTCGACCGGACTCGGTGAGCGGGCCGACCCAGAGTCGCTGCGCCGGGTCATGACCCGCTACTTCGACGAGATTCGCACGATCGTCGAACGCCACGGCGGCACGGTCGAGAAGTACATCGGAGATGCGGTGATGGCCGTGTTCGGCGTTCCCGTCGTCCACGAGGACGACGCATTGCGCGCCGTGCGCGCGGCGGCCGACATCCGCGACCGCCTGGCCGCGCTCGAGGCCGAGTTCGAGCGCGACCGCGGCATCGCGATCAGTTGGCGAACGGGCATCAATACCGGCGAGGTCGTGGCCGGCGATGCCGGCGCGGGCCAGCGGTTCGTGAGCGGCGACGCGGTCAATGTGGCGGCGCGGCTCGAGCAGTCGGCGCAGGCCGCAGAGATCCTGCTCGGCACAGAGACGTACCAACTCGTTCGCGACGCAGTGACCGTGGAAGGGGCGGAGCCGGTCGTAGCCAAGGGAAAGTCCAAGCCGGTCGGCGCATACCGGTTGATCGGGCTCAGCGCCACCGGAGCGACACCCGGCGCAGGCGTAACGGGGAGAAGACAGGACTCGCCGATGATCGGGCGCCTGCGCCAGCGCCGGCTGCTGTCCGAGGCCTTCGAGCAGACCGTCGACGAGCGCGTCTGCCACCTGTTCACGATTCTCGGCGCGGCCGGCGTCGGCAAGTCGCGCCTGGTCAGCGAGTTCCTGGGCTCGCTTGGCGACGGCGCGCTCGTCCTCCACGGTCGATGCCTCTCCTACGGCGAGGGGATCACCTATTGGCCGATCGCGGAGGCCATTCGGCAAGCGGCATGGCTGGTCGAGGAGGATGACGACGCGGCTATGCGCACCAAGCTCGGCCAACTCATCGAAAACGAACGCGATCGCGGGCAGGTCGTGGAGCGTATCGGTGCTCTCTTGGGACGGTTTGCCGGCACGGGGTCAGCAGAGGAAACGTTCTGGGCCGTGCGCACGGCGCTGGAGTCCCTCGCTCGCCGTCAGCCGCTGGTTCTGGTGCTCGATGACGTGCACTGGGCAGAGCCGACGCTGCTCGACCTCATCGAGCATCTCGCCGATTGGACCATCGATGCACCGGTGCTGCTGCTCTGCGTTGCGCGCCAGGAGTTGCTCGAGGCTCGACCCGGATGGGGCGGCGGCAAGAGCTACGCAACGACGCTCACGCTGGAGCCATTGAACGATGCAGAGAGCCAGCAACTGATGGTCAGCCTGCTCGGGCAGGTTGAGCTCGGTGGGGTGCTCGTTGACAAGATCGCGGCCGCAGCCGAGGGCAACCCGCTGTTCGTCGAAGAGATGATCGCGATGCTCATCGACAGCGGCATCCTCGTTCAGACTGACGGCAAATGGACGGCCGCGAGCGCGCTGGCGGATGTCGCGGTCCCGCCGTCGATCCAGGCCCTGCTCGCGGCGCGCCTTGATCGGCTGCCGGTGCCGGAGCGGGCGGTCATCGAGCGAGGGGCCGTGGAGGGGAAGGTCTTCCACCGCGGCGCAGTCGCCGAGCTGACGTCGCCTGACCTACGTGAGTCGGTGCCTGTCCACCTTCGGTCGCTCTCGCGCAAGGAGCTCGTCAGGCCGGATCGTTCGGACTTCGCCGGCGACGAGGGGTTCCGCTTCCGCCACCTGCTCATCCGGGACGCGGCCTACTCGGCCATGCCCAAGGAGTCGCGTGCGGAGCTCCACGCACGCTTCGCCGAGTGGCTCGAGCGGATGGCCGGCGATCACGTGACGGAATACGAGGAGATCCTTGGGTATCACCTCGAGCAGGCGTACAGGTATCGCGCTGAGCTCGGCCCGCTTGACGACGAAGGCCGACGGTTGGGCTCCGAGGCGGCCAGGCACCTGGGGGCCTCGGCCGAAAGGGCAGCCCAGCGCGGCGATACCAACGCTGCGCTCAAGCTCTTCCGAGCAGCATTCGACCTGACGCCTGAAATCGCGCACGAGCGATATCGGCTGGCCGCCGGGCTTGGTCTAGCCCTCGTGGCCTCGGGCGATCTCCGTGCCGCCGACGCGTTGCTTGCGACCGAGATGGAACGGGCCAGAGTCGCGGGCGACGAGTTGGGGGCCGCCTACATCGAGGTTTTTCGGCTAGACACTCAGGGAACGTTGGGCACGGTGACCGTCGAGCAGGTCCTCAGGCGAAGCGAGGAGCTGCTCGCGTTCTTCGACAAGCGCGGCGATTCCTGGGGAGCGATGCGGGCAAAGTTCGAGCTCGCGCGACATCACTTCTTTGCCGGTCGCGCGCTGACAGCGCATCGGCTCCTGATGGACATGCGCTCGCGCTATCCGGCGCAGGTGCTGCCGCCCATGGTCTCCGGAATGGCACTCGCGTCCGTCTTCTGGGGACCGACTCCGGTGGAGCAGGCGCTGGCGATCGTGCAGGGTTTCGACGTCACGGGAAGCCGTGTCATCGAGGCTTTCGTCATACGCGTAGCCGGCGGACTGCGCGGCCTGCTCGGCGAGTTCGATGCGGCGCGCGAGATGCTCACGCGTTCCATGGAATTCGAGGTCGATCTTGGGCGGCGGCCCTTCGCGGACGGTATCGCCGGTCACTTCCTTGGACCCATGGAGATGGCCGCCGGCAACTACGACGAAGCCGAGCGGGTGATGCTCGGTGCCTACGAGCGGATGACCGCAAGTGGCGACACGGCCTTCTCCTCGACGGTGGCCGGCAACCTCGCCGCGCTGTACATCGCGCTTGGTCGATGGGAGGACGCAGATCGTTTTGCGCAGGCCACCCTGGATCTGGCTCAACCGGACGATGCCGAGGCACAGGCCCAGGGCTGGAGCGCGCTCGGCCGCGTGCAGGCAGCACGTGGCGAGCTCGATCAAGCGCAGGCCAGCGCCGGACGGGCCGTAGAGGTCGCCGAGGGCACCGACTACCTGGAGCGGCGGGGTCTGGTCCTATCCGACTTCGCCGAAGTCCTGGTCACAGCCGGGCGCATGAATGAAGCGCGCGATGCGTTTGGACGTGCCCTCGAGAACTTCGAGGCCAAGGGAGCGACTGCCCACGTGGATCAGACGCGAAAGCGGCTCGCTGAGATCGAAGGCCAGTGAAGGACTAGCCGGGGTTCTGTTCCCGCGGATAGGTGTGGAAGCCGCGTCCGGTCTTCTGGCCGAGGTGGCCGGCGTCGACGAGCTGGCGCAGGACCGGCGGCGGGGCGAAGCGCGGGTCGCCGAAGCCGTCATGAAGCACTTCCATGATGTGCAGGCAAACGTCGAGGCCGATGAAGTCGGCCAGCTCGAGTGGGCCCATGGGATGGTTCAGGCCGACTCGGGCGCCGGTGTCGATGTCCTCGGCAGTGGCCAGGCCCTCCTCGTAGCTGCGCATCGCCTCGGCTAGGAACGGCATGACCATCCGGTTGACGATGAAACCGGGTCGGTCGCGGCTGACGATCACCTGCTTGCCAAGCTCGGCGGCAAGCTCGCGGACGTAAGCCTCTGTCGCGTCGTTGGTCTCCGCGCCGCGGATCAGCTCGATCAGCGGCATCACGGGTACGGGGCTGAAGAAGTGCATACCCACAACTTGCGGTCGCCGTTGTTCGCTCACCGCGGACGCGAGACGCGTGATGCTGATCGAACTGGTGTTGCTGGCCAGGATGGCCGTTTCGGGTGCCGCTCTGTCGATCTCGGCGAAGAGGTCGCGCTTGACTCCCTCGTCCTCGAAGACGGCCTCCACGACGAGGTCGGCGTGCCGCGCCGCCTCCACAAGCGAGGCGACCACGGCGATTCGACCAAGCTGTTGCTGCCGGTCGTCGGCCGTGATCTTGGCCTTCGTCACGGCTCGTTCGAGGCTTGCGCCGATGCGTGCGCGGCCGGCCTCGGCGCGGGCCACCTCCGGCTCGTACAGGACAACGTTGTGCCCGGCGGCGGCCATGACCTGGGCGATTCCGTGGCCCATGAGGCCCGCGCCGCAGACGAGCACATTTCTGCTAGCCATCACGCCCAAGCCTAGCCGTCCCCGGGTTCGCCCAGAAGATCGAGCAGACGGTCCGCCGCCGAGTAGGGGTCGATCTCGTGCGCAGCCACCGCACGAAGCGTTGCGCTGCGCTGGCCTGCCCGGCCTGGCTGTCGTAGTTGCTCATTCACGCGCTGGGCCAGGATCCCGGCAATCTGCGCTTCGGCGCGCTTGAGCGCGGCGGCGTCCGCGGTCTCCGTACCACCCTTGCGACGCGCGGCGTCACGACGATCCAGGGCAGCCAGCAGCTCCGGCACTCCCGCGCCGGTAAGCGCAGATCCCAACAGCACGTCGGGCCGCTTAGGTCGCGGCCTGTCGCCCATTGCGCGATCGTGTTGGGCGCCCACAGTCAGCATCGCGCGCAGCTGCGAGGCAGCGCGGTCGGCGCCCGGACGGTCTGACTTGTTGACGAGGACAATGTCGGCCACCTCGAGCAGCCCGGCCTTAATTGCCTGGACCTCGTCGCCCATCTCGGGGGCCTGGACGACCAGCGTCGTGTCGGCGATGGAGGCCACCTCGACCTCGCTCTGCCCGGTGCCGACGGTCTCGATGAAGATCAGCGGGAAGCCCGAGGCGTCCATGACGGCGGCGGCGGCGACCGTGCTTGCCGCGAGCCCGCCCGAATGACCGCGCGAGGCCATCGAGCGGATGAAGACGTCGCGGTCGCCGGCGTGAGCCTGCATCCGCACGCGGTCGCCCAGGATGGCGCCGCCGGTGATTGGGCTGGATGGGTCGATGGCGATCACCGCGACCGGACGGCCGGAGGCGCGCGCCTCGGTAACGAGAGCGGCGACGAGCGTGCTCTTGCCCGAGCCGGGTGCTCCGGTCACACCAACGAGATGGGCGCGGCCGGCCTGCGGGTACAGCGCGCGAAGAGCCTGTTCGCCCGCGGCCGTGCGGTTCTCGACCTCGGTAAGCAACCGGGCCAGGGCGCGGCGGTCACCGTTGCGCGCACGATCGGCGAGCGAGCCTTCGCCCGCGCTTGCGGCACGGACGCTGGGCGCGCCTGCAGGACGGCCGCGGCCTGCGCTCACCGCGCGGCTAGTGCGATCGGCGGACGTTGCCGCGGAAGTATTCGGCGACCTCGCGGATCGTTGTGCCCGGACCGAAGACGCGCGACACCCCGGCTTCCTTCAGGGCGGGCACATCGTCGTCCGGGATGATCCCGCCGGCGGTCACCAGCACGTCGTCCAGGCCCTGCTCTCGGAGGCCAGCGCAGATCTTGGGCAGCAATGTCATGTGCGCGCCGGACAGGATCGACAACCCGACGACATCAACGTCTTCCTGGAGCGCGGCCGAAACGACCATCTCGGGCGTCTGGCGCAAGCCGGTGTAGACGACCTCGAACCCTTCGTCGCGGAGGCCGCGGGCGAGAACCTTCGCTCCGCGGTCGTGCCCATCCAGGCCCGGCTTGGCGATGAGCACCTTGATAGGCCGCTGGGTCGCTGACGGGCTGGTCACTTCAGCGGCGACCGGACTTGCCATCTGGCGGCGGCGGCATATAGACGTCCGCCCAGTGCTCCTCGTAGTGCTCGTAGGTGTTGCCTGCGATGACGCTTGCCGCCCACCCGTGGTCCGCGGCGAGCTGCTCATCGGTCAGTCGGCCCAATTGGCGTCGCAACCGATTGAAGGTCATTTCCATTTCCTTCAGGATTTCGCCCGCGGTGCGGCCGATCGCCTGCCGCGCCACCCGGGCGTTGATCGCGTCAATTTTCTCGTTCAGGTCTGCCGACTTGCCGGTAAGGATCAGCTTGCCCAGCCGGTCGTGCGTCAGGTCGTGCCAGGCGGAAATGTGCGCAAGCATCTGTTTGCGCGTCCAACCTTCGTTGAGCCGCTCGTCCATGCGTTCGCTGGGGAAGGCGCCTGCGGCGGCGCGGAACTGGCGCCAACCATCGTCCACGAGAGCGAACATCTCGCTCAACGTCTCAGGCCGTGGCTGCTGGACCTGGGGTTGTGGCGAGGGCGCCGACTGGGGCTGTGACGGCG
Source organism: uncultured Anaerolineaceae bacterium (assembly GCA_964642085.1). Taxonomy (GTDB): domain Bacteria; phylum Chloroflexota; class Limnocylindria; order Limnocylindrales; family CSP1-4; genus JALYGJ01. Next base: position 679 of record CAZXLP010000034.1, on the reverse strand, counting down.
GCTCGAAGGTCGGATCGGGCTGCGACGGCAGGCTCTCGGTCATCTCAGGCTCTGGTGGCTCCGGCGGGAGCGGTTCGGCGAACGGCAGGGCGCCACCGAGGGGGTCGCGATCCAGCGAGGCGATCAGCTCAGGCTCGACCATCCGCGGAGCGCTGCGGCGTGGCTCAGCCATTCGCTTTGGTCGATCGGGTGGTTGCCGTCCCATTTATCGGGTCGCCATCACAGACTCGGTGGCCTCCGTTCCAGGTGCGAGAAGAACTCGGCCCGCGTCCTGTCAGCCGTTCGGAACAGCCCGAGGACGTGGCTGGTGGTCATGATCGTTCCTGGCTTGCGCACGCCGCGCATCACGGCGCACAGGTGCGACGCCTCGACCACGACCCCAACGCCCTTGGGCCCCAGTCGCTCCATCAGAAAATCGGCGATCTGCTTGGTCATCCTCTCCTGGACCTGTAACCGGCGTGCGTACATCTCGACGATGCGTGGGATCTTCGAAAGGCCGATGACCCTCCCCTCCGGGATGTAGGCAACCGCGGCCTGGCCGAAGAACGGCAGTAAGTGATGCTCGCACAGGCTGTAGAAGGAGATGTCCTTGACGACCACCATCTCGCTGTAGTCGACGTCGAAAATTGCCCTGTTGACCAGCCGATCGGGGTCAACGTGGTAGCCCGCGGTCAGCTCG
>CAZXLP010000033.1:1805-11760 GCA_964642085.1 uncultured Anaerolineaceae bacterium | reverse complement strand
CGCTACGGCGACCGCATCGCCTACCTCACCCACGACGCGCTCGACGCGATGCGGGCCGACATGCTCTCACCGGAGGACTTTCCCCAGCGCGCGCTCGATCGCTTCGGTCCGCCGGGCCGCGTCTGGATCGACGAAATGATCAACGCGGTCGTCGATGAGAGCCTGGCCAGCGGCGAGGTGCGCATGGATGCGCCGACTCTCCACGTCATGAACGAGCTGCGGGACTTCATGTTCGAGCGCGTGTACCTGTCGCCAGCCCAGCGCGTCCACACCGACCCGGCGATCGCGCTCATCCGCCGGCTGGTCGACTACCACCTTGCGCACCCGTCGGAGCTCCCGACCACCTACATGGACACACACGCCGAGCTGACCACCCAGGTGGTCGACCACGTCGCCGGGATGACCGATCGATATGCGGTGATGGTTGACGAGCGCCTCTTCGGAGCGCCGGGCTAGACTCGGGAGGATATGGCTGAGTCGCCGACGATCGGACGGTCAAAGACCATCGACCAGCAGTCATACCGCGACGTCCTGACACGCTACGCCACCGGCGTGACCGTGGTGACCACGCTCGAGGACGCACCGGATGGACCGCAGCCATGGGGCACAACGGTCAACTCGTTCACTGGCATCTCGCTCGAGCCGGCGCTGGTGATGGTCGCCATCGGCAAGGAGCGCTCGATCCATCCGATCATCGAGCGCACCAACCGCTTCGGCGTGAACATCCTGGGCGAGGACTCGCAGGCGCTGTCGGACTGTTTTGCCGGGGCGCCGTCAGCCCTGCCACGCTCGGCGTTCTGCAACGCGGCATATGAGCTGGGCGAAGCCGGCCTGCCCGTGTTGGACGCTGCGATTGCGTACCTGTGCTGCGAGGTCGATCGAACGATCGAGGCAGGCGACCACACCATGTACCTGGGCCGCGTGGTCGAGACCGGTTGTCGCGACGAAACCGGCTGGCCGCTGCTCTACTTCCGCCGCCGCTACCTGCGTATCGAACGGGCCGCGACCGCCGACCTGCGCGGCAAGGCCGACGGGCTGCGCTGACCCTGGCACACCGCAGTCAGCCGAACACTCCGCCGTGCCGATAGTCCGCGCCAACGGCCTCGAAGTTCATTACGAGGTTGAGGGCGCCGGCCCACCGCTGGTGCTGCTACATGGTGCGACGTCGACCTCGCTCGAGGACTGGTCCGCCCAGCGGCCGTTGTTTCGCAGCGCATTCAAGCTGTACCTGGTCGATGCTCGCGGCCATGGAGGCACCAGGTGGGACGTGCGTGACGGGTTCGATCGGGACATGCTCGTCGACGACCTGCTCGCGTTCGTTAACGTACTCGGCCTGAACACCTTCCATGTCATCGGCTTCAGCATGGGCGCGATGACCACGCTCACGTTCGCGACCCGCTACCCGGAGCGCCTCCGGACGGCGATGATCTGCGGCATAGATATCGTCCGCGAGCCCCGGGCCAGCGTCGCCAAAAGGCTGATGAATCCCGAGCGAATCCTGCGCGAGGAGCCTGAGTGGGCGGCCCAGCTCGAGCGACGCCACGGCCCGGTCCAGGGCGCTGGTGCCTGGCAACGCCTGCTGCCCGCGATCGCGAACGATGTCGCCGCCGCCCCGTTATTGACTCACGAGGAGCTGCGTCGCATTCGTCTGCCTGTACAGCTGGTCTACGGTGACCGGGACGTGTTCGTGCCCGCCGACCATGCCGTGGCCTTCCACAAGCAACTACCCGATTCGCGGCTCTTCATCTGCCCCAACAGCCCGCACCAGGTGATGGTCAGCCAGCCTGCGCTTTTCAACCTGGCGGCGGGCAATTTCTACCGATCGACCGAGAAGGTGGCACGGCAGCGCGCCGAGCGGGGGACAACTGAAGTGGCCGAGAGCGAGCAGGGCGCCGGCGCCCGTGCTTACGACCCAGCCGCGGCCGTCCCTGTGGCGGCCGAGACGGATCCCGCCGATCCTTTCAGCACCTGGTAAGAGGAGAAACTCGATGGCCGCAACACTGCTCGCCATTTTCAAGCGTCCCGACGGTGGCGACGACGACCTGGAAGAGTTCCTGCAGCGCTACCACGAAGAGCATCTGCCGTTGATCGAGATGGTCCCCGGGTTGCGCGTCACGCAGGCCGAACGGATCACCGGACACTTCGCAGGCGACGACATAGTGGTCGTGACCCGGATGACCTTCGACGATCGCGCCGCACTTGATGCCGGGATGGCCAGTGATGAGATGCGCGTCGCCGGCCGCAACCTGCGCGAGATTGCGCCAGGCCTGCTCACGCTGGTCGCCATTGACGAGGCAGCTGGGTGACCGTCCACTACGACGTCGAGGGTCGCGTCGCCACCGTTCGCATCGATCGGCCGGAGGTCTTCAATGCACTCAATCGCCCGACACTGGAAACGTTACGCGATTCGTTCCGCAAGGCGTCGGCCGATCACCACGTCGGCGTCGTCGTCCTGACCGGCACCGGGGAGCGCGCCTTTTCGACGGGCGCGGATCTTGATGAGCAGGAGGCGTTCCTGGCCCGCCCGAATGACTACTGGGACTGGATGGGCCGCTTCATCGAGGCGATCGAAGCGATCAAGGACTGCGCCAAGCCGGTCGTCGCGCGGCTGAACGGGATGGTCGTCGGCGGCGGCAACGAGTTAAACATCGCATGTGATTTGGCCGTGGCGGCCGACGACGTCGTCTTCCGCCACGTCGGCCCGACTCGCGGCTCGCTCCCCGCCGGTGGCGCGACCCAGTGGATGCCGCTGCTGGTTGGGGATCGCCGGGCTCGAGAGGTGCTGCTCCTCAACCGGCCGATCAGCGCCCAGCAGGCCCTTGATTGGGGCTGGGTGAACCGCGTCGTCCCGCGCGTCGAGCTCGATGCCGCGGTGGCCGATTACTGCGACGAGCTGCTGGGCAAGATGCCCGAGATCATCCGTGCCACCCGTGTGCAGCTCAATTTCTGGAAGGACCTGTCCTGGGCGATGACCGTCCACATGGCGCGCGAATGGCTGACCGTCCACGCTGCGTCGAGCGAGGTCGTGGAGGGTCTGGCCAGCTTTCACGAGAAGCGCCCGCCGGATTTCGAGAAGTTGCGCAACGAGATCGAGAACGGCGGCTCCGCAAGTGAGGCGAAAGCGTCGCGCCATGGGCGCGAGGCTGTCGCCGAGCGCGCAGCAGGGGCCGATGGCCAACTGCGGAGGAAGCGGTGAGCGCCGACAAGCCCCGCATCCGGGTCGACAACCCGGCCACCAACGCGTCAGGCGCATCCGTCGACGGCGTTGCCCTGGTGACCCTCGACCGGCCCGAGGTTCTGAATGCGCTCGACTACCAGACGCTGGGCGAGCTGGTAGAGGCGCTCGAATCGCTTGACCGCGACGAGTCGGTGCGATGCGTCGTCATCACCGGCGCTGGTGATCGGGCGTTCGCCGCCGGCGCCGACATCAAGGAAATGGCCGATGCGACACCCGTGACGCTCACGGTTGCGAACAACTTTGCGCGCTGGGAGCGGCTGCGTCGTGTCCGCGTTCCGTTGATCGCCGCAGTGCGTGGCTTCGCTCTCGGTGGCGGCTGCGAGCTGGCCATGGCCTGCGACATGGTCGTCGCCGCCGATGACGCAACCTTCGGTCAGCCCGAGATCAAGATCGGCATCATGCCCGGTGCCGGCGGCACTCAGCGGCTGACGCGCGCGCTGGGCAAGGCCAAGGCAATGGAGATGATCCTCACGGGACGCAACCTCTCGGCGATAGAGGCGTTGGAGCGCGGCCTCGTCTCGCGCATCGTCGCGCGCGAGGAGACTGTCCCTGAGGCGTTGGCGCTGGCGAGCGAAGTCGCGTCTCTGCCGCCGCTCGCCGTCCGTGCTGCCAAGGAGTCGGTCAACCGAGCGTACGAGTTGTCGCTCGAAGCCGGCCTCGAGTTCGAGCGCCGCAACTTCTTCCTCCTGTTCGCGACCGACGACCAGAAGGAGGGCATGCGCGCCTTCATCGAGAAGCGCAAGCCGACCTGGAAGGGCCGCTGACACTGCGCTATCTGCGCACCCTCAAGTGGGTGTGACCGACAAGATGGGGACTTCGTGCTGACATCTCAGCTGCGGTGGATTGCGTTCGCGGCACTTGTCGGCGGGCTCGCGATACGGACCGTGCCCCTGCTGCTCAATCCCGACTCGCCGCTGCTCACGTGCGACGGCCGCGCGTACTACTCGCTGGGTGTCGCGCTGGCACAAGGCAATGGCCTTTACGTCGACGATCCGGAGGTCGTCGAGGCCTGTCTCGGCCACCTTGAGATTGGTCCCAGCCACCACTTTGCGCCGGCCCTCGCGGTAATCGAAGGCTCGTTCGTCGCGCTGCTGGGCGACACGACGCTCGCTCTCGTCCTGCCCCTGCTGCTGATCTCGTGGGCTGCTGTCGCCGTGGCGTGGTGGACAACGCGCGACCTGTTTGGCGGCGACGCGGGTCTTCTGGTCGGCGCCGCCGTTAGCTTGGAATGGTCTGGCGTCTTCTTCGGGACGTGGCAGGGCTACTCGGAAAACCTCGTGGTGATCTCTTTCACATTCACGTTGTGGGCGATCCTGAAAGCGCTGCGCGATGACAGGTACCTCGTGCTGGCTGGCCTGTTTGCCGGATTGGGATACCTGTCCAAGGCGAGCATGGGCTGGTTCTTCCTGTTGGCCGGGTTAGGTGGGTTCGTGTGGCGGTTGTGGTATCGGGGCGCGCGTGTCCTGCGCAATCGCTGGTACTGGGGTGCAATCGCCGTCTTCGCCATTCCGGTCATGGCGTGGTCATACCGGAACATCAGCCTGTTCTGGGACGGAACATTGCTGGGGTTGCTCGATGCGTGGCAGACCAGCGAAGTACAGGCAAGGTTCACAGCCCAGGCCTTCCACGATCCTGCGCTGCTACTGGTCGGCCTCGTCGACAAGCTACCGATTCTCGTACTTGCACTGATCCTCCCCTTCCTGCCGTTACTGCGTGGCTTCGAAGTCCCGCTGCGGCGCTGGAAGGAGGAGCAGATCTCTGGCCTATGGCTCGCGGTTGCTCTCATCTTCATCCTTGGCTGGTTCTTCGCCGCCGCGTTCTGGGTCACCGAACAGACCAACCTCCTCTGGGCAGACCCCGTCCGCTACGTGATGCCTGCGCAGGTTCCTCTGCTCTGGCTCCTGGTCCGAGATGGCCGGCCACAGCCAACCAGAAACTGGACCCTCTCGTTCTTCGTACTGGCACTCATGTCCCTCGGCATGCACGTCCTGCTCATCCCAGGGAACGTGTTCGGACGGTGAACGCTGACCCTCAACCGGTCGGATGCGCTCAACAGCTTCACCGTCGAGATGAACCGGAAGGGCTGCTAGGGGGTCGTTGAAGCGCCGCCTCTGGGTCCGCTCCTGATCCTTGCAATCAACAACGGCAGCGGAATCAGAAGCGTCACGAGGATTGCGATCACGAGCAGTTCGGGGAGCGTGTAGAGGATGGCGATCGGGTCCGGCTCGGGACGCGGAGCGCCCACCCTCGTGAGCACCAGCGGTCCCACCGCAAACAGATAGAACCACCCAAGCGCCGCGACCGCCGCTGGGGGCACGGCGAGCAGGCGAAGCCATCCGATCGGCTCGACGACGACGCGTACCACGGCGAATATCGCCGTTGCAACAAGTCCGACGATCACCAGCTTCAAACCAAGCCCGATCCACGGCTGACGCGCGAGCCACCAGTCGCCCGCGATCAGAGCCGACCCCGCCACCAACAGAACGCCGACTCCGAGCGTTGCCAGACCGAGCACCAACCCAACCCAACCGATCCATCGGATTCGGTCCACATCACCCTCCAGCGCGCGAGGTTCGGCCGGAGTCTAATCTCGGGCGATGAACGAGACAGTTCTTCGCAGCGCCAGTGAGGGCGTGCTGACGCTGACCCTCAACAGACCTGACGCGCTCAACAGCTTCACGGTCGAGATGAAGGAGGAACTTCTCGGCGCGTTGAAGGACGCCGCGCGCGATCGGGACGTTCGAGTGGTCGTTCTGACCGGCGCGGGTCGGGCGTTCTCTGCAGGACAGGATCTAAAGGAACGTCAGGCGCCCGGGGTATCCGATCTTGGGACGGAGCTGCGCGCCCGTTACAACCCGATCATCCTCGCGATGCGCCGGCTCGAGAAGCCGATCATCGGCGCTATCAACGGCGTCGCCGCCGGGGCAGGCATCTCGATCGCGCTCGCCTGCGACATCGTCATCGCGGCCGAAAATGCGACGTTCATCGAAGCGTTCGCACGGGTCGGACTTGTCCCCGACACCGGTTCGACGTGGTTCCTCCCCCGGCTGGTGGGCACTGCACGCGCCGCCGAGATGATGTTCACCGCCGATCCCGTCGACGCGGTCACAGCCGAGCGGATTGGGCTCATCAATCGCGTTGTGCCCGCGGACAGGCTCATGGACGAAGCTGGCGCCCTCGCGGCGCGGCTGGCCAAATCGGCGCCGATTGCCCTGGCGCTGGCCAAACGAGCGCTCGACCGCACCTACGACGTGACCCTCGAGGAGGCGCTCGACTACGAAGCCCAGCTGCAATCGATCGCCGGCAGATCCAACGACCACAAGGAGGGCGTAGCCGCGTTCGTCGAGAAGCGAGCGCCGAACTTCAAAGGTGAGTGACCCGCAAGTGATGATCGTCGGCGTCGTTGGCGCCGGGACAATGGGCGCGGGAATCGCACAGGTAGCGCTTCAGGCCGGACACGAGGTCCAGCTGCACGACGTCGACCACTACGCAATTGAGCATGGCCGCGCCCGTGTCGCAGATGGCCTCCAGCGCCTCGTCGACAAGGGCCGACTCGCGGCTGGCGAGCGACAACAGATGCTCGATCGACTCCACGACGCCCACTCGTTGGGCGGCCTCGCCCAGGAAGCCGACCTGGTCATCGAGGCGGCACTCGAAGACATTGAACTCAAGCGGACGATCTTCCGCGCCCTTGGCGCCTCCGCGCGGCCCGACACGATGCTCGCCACGAATACGAGCGCCTTGAGCGTCACCGACATCGCCGAGTCAAGCGGCGTGCCCGATCGCGTCGTCGGCCTTCACTTTTTCAACCCCGCGCCGGTGATGCCGCTGGTCGAAGTCGTCGCAACACCGAGCACCGCCAGGGCAACGTTCGAGCGCGCGATGGACTTCGTCGAAGGCCTGGGCAAGCAGCCCATCGTCAGCGCCGACTCGCCCGGTTTCATCGTCAACCGCGTCAATCGGCCGTTCACACTGGAGGCCCTGCGCATGCTCGAGGCGGGGGAGGCCGACGTGGAGCAGATCGATCGGGCGGTCCAGTCGGCCGGCTATCCCATGGGCCCCCTCGCGCTGATGGACCTCGTCGGCATAGACGTCAACCTCGCCGTCGCGATGGCACTCTGGAAAGGGTTCGACGAGGCCGTCCGATTCACCCCATCGCAAATTCAGCGCGGGCTTGTCGACGCGGGCCGACTTGGCCGCAAGACCGGCGAAGGCTTCTACCGATATGAGGACGGCCGACCGACCGGCTTGTCCCCCAAGCTGCAAGAGGTCGGCGTTCCTGCCAGCATCGGGACCGCTTTGACGGACGTCGAACTCGTGGAGCGGATCGAGCTGGCGATCATCAACGAGGCGTACCACGCAGCCGGAGAGGCAGTCGCCCAACCGAGCGACATCGACCGGGCCCTGAAGCTGGGCGCGAACCATCCCTACGGCCCGTTCGAGCGCGCCGGGCAGCTCGGTTTGAGGCAGGTGATTGACGGTCTGGCTCGGCTCGAATCACGTTATGGAGAGCGATTCAGCGTCGCCCGATCGCTGTGGCAGATAGCCTCGATCTGACCGCATCGTCCCGGGTCCATGGCAGATAACGGCTGGGCCATGACCTGACCTTTGGGCTATGCAGGTGCCAATAGGCACCGCTCCTACAATCTGGGCATGACCCGAGACCTCGACCGGCCCACGCGCGAAGCGTGGATAGTGAGTGCCGTCCGGACCCCTGTTGGGCGGTACGGAGGAGCGTTGGCGCGCGTCCGACCGGACGACCTCGCGGCCACCGCAATCAAGGCCGCGGTCGAGCGTTCCGGCGTCGAACGCACCGAATTTGAGGACGTCATCCTCGGTTGCGCCAACCAGGCCGGCGAGGACAACCGCAACGTTGCACGTATGGCCGCTTTGCTCGCGGGACTGCCTGTAGAGATAGCCGGCCAGACGGTCAATCGGCTGTGCGGGTCCGGTCTACAAGCGATCAACAGCGCCGCGCACGCGGTGATGGCTGGTGACGGCGATGCGTTCGTTGCCGGCGGCGTCGAGAGCATGACGCGCGCTCCTTACGTGATGGCGAAGCCAGACGCGCCATACGACCGCGGCAACCGACAGATGTTCGACACGACCCTCGGCTGGCGCTTCACGAACCCGCGCCTGGCAGAGATGCACTACCCGTACTCGATGGGTGAAACCGGCGAGAACGTCGCGGAGCGCTGCGGCGTCACACGCGAGGAGCAGGACGAGTTCGCGTTGCGCAGCCATCGCCGCGCCGTGGCCGCAATCGATGGCGGCCGCTTCATGAACCAGATCGTGCCGGTGATGGTGCCCCAGCCGAAGGGCGGGCCCGTCTCGGTGGAGCGCGATGAGCACCCCCGCTCTGACACGAGCATCGAGGCTCTTGGACGCCTCCGGCCTGCATTCCGCGAAACAGGTTCCGTCACGGCCGGCAACAGCTCGGGCATCAACGACGGAGCGTCGGCGACAGTGGTGGTGTCCAAGGACTTCGCCGAGCGAGAAGGCCTTAAGCCTTTGGCGCGCGTCGTTTCGACCGCCGTCGCGGGTGTCGATCCGGCGGTCATGGGCCTGGGTCCGATCCCGGCGACGCGCAAGGCGTTGCAGCGTGCTGGGCTGGATGTAGATGATCTCGACCTGATCGAGCTCAACGAGGCCTTCGCCAGCCAGTCGATCGCGGTCATGCGCGAGCTGGGGCTGGACCCCGAGAAAGTCAACGTGAATGGTGGCGCGATCGCACTCGGCCACCCTCTTGGAATGAGTGGTGCGCGCCTGATCACGATGCTCAGCCACGAGCTGGTGCGGACGGGCAAGCGCTACGGGCTGGCAACGATGTGCATCGGCGTCGGCCAGGGAATAGCCACGATCATTGAACGCATAGGCGACGAGGTTCCCACCTGATGGACAACGACCTGATGGCGCGGCGGCTACGGCCGCCGTCCGAGCCGATCCAGTCGAGGATGATTCCGTCTGCGACGCAGACTGAGCAGCCTGAGTACCCGCCCCAGGATGGCGTTCAGCTGTCTGCGTCGACGGAGGAGTCAGGCTCGCCCAGAACTCCCGCGCCAGCGGCACAACCCGAGACCTCGGCCCCGATGGTTCGACAAGACATCCCGTGGGACCGTCCGACCGATTACTCCGAGCCAACCGATTCCGCAGCGTCCGACCAGCCCGCCTGGGATCGACCATCCAGCTCTGACTGGTTCGACACGGAGCCTGTGGCCGACCGGGCGCCTGTCGAGGACCCGGCGAGCGACATGATCGAGCGACCATTCGAGACGATTGATGAGGATCAGCCACTTGTAGCGTGGCAGCAGGTCAGCCAGCCACCAATGGCCGTCTCCACGCCTCCCGTCTTCGTGGAAGCGCCTGCAGAGTCGGTCGCGCCCGATCCGGACGATGCGTACGCGCCGGTGCTCGGCGACGTGTCGGTGCCCATGAGCCGCGCGTGGCCGGAAATGAACGGCCACGACGCCGGCCGCAACGATGCGACCGTCGTTACCGATTCAATGGTCGTGCCGCCGCTCCCCGAAGTGGTGTTCACTCCTGTCGCCGAAAGTGGCGATTGGCCCGAGCCCGAAGCAGTCGCCGAGCCCGTCGCCGAAGCCGAGGAGTGGCCAGAGCCCGAAGCAGTCGCCGAAGCCGAGCCCGTCGCCGAAGCCGCGACAGAGTGGCCAGAGCCCGAAGCAGTCGCCGAAGCCGAGCCCGTCGCCGAAGCCGCGA
>CAZXLP010000033.1:0-1705 GCA_964642085.1 uncultured Anaerolineaceae bacterium | reverse complement strand
CAGAGTGGCCAGAGCCCGAAGCAGTCGCCGAGCCCGTCGCCGAAGCCGAGGAGTGGCCAGAGCCCGAAGCAGTCGCCGAGCCGGTCACCGAAGCCGAGGCCGTTGCCGAAGCCGAGAGCACGAGTCCCGCAGCAGCGCCCGGCCAGACCAGCTGGTTCTCTGCAGTCGAGCCAACCGGCCTCGTCCCAGGGCTGGGTCCAACGCCTTCCACCGAATTCTTTGACAACGATCCGGTCGACTCAACGGGTGAGGAGTCGCCCGAATGGCAGGCCTTCGCGGAGGTCGAAGAGACGTCCGTCGTCACTGGGACCGAGGCAGTGGCAAACTCAGTGCTTGACTTCGCGCCTGAAGGCACGCCTGATTGGCACGATTCCGCCGACGTCGAAGAGGCGTCCGTAGTCATGGAGCCCGAGGCATTGCCAGAGCCCGCGCCTGAATCCGCGCCCAGTCCTGCACCGCAGCCCGCGTTCGACGACGCGACGCTGACGGAACCAGTGTGGTTGGAGCAGACGTCGGCGACCCAGGCGGTAACCCCTGCCGTGTTGCCATACTCGACAGCTCCAGCCCCAACCCCGTTCGCCATGAGCGCCGACGCCGAACAGTTCGCGCCGCGCAATCCCGAGTTCGAGCCGCGTGGCCCAGTCTCGCCCGTGGCTCCCGCTGAGCCCGCTTGGATTGAGCCCACCGTCCCCGCTTATTTCGACGAGCACGCGGGCTGGCTGGATCCCGCCCCGCAATCGCAGCCGCAGTCGCCGCCGGCGCCATGGGATCAGCCGTCCGCGCCAATGGAAATGTTCCCTGAACCAACCGCCGTGCCGCCTTGGGCGCCCGCGCAGGCGCAACCAACCGCCGTGCCGCCTTGGGCATCCTCGCCGTCGACTGCTCCGGCACCAGGCCGCGCCGCCACCCCGCAAATGACGCCACAGCACGCAGTCGGCCTTGGCCCGGTCGCGCCACCAGCTTCTGAGTTCGCACTACCGCCGGCGCCAATGGCCATGCAGGCGCACGCTCCATTCGAGGACCCTCCGCCGCCTTGGGCGAAGCCCGCGCCCGTGGCCGATCCGCTGGCCCAGTTGCCTGCCGCACCGGCGTCGGCTCCTTCACCTTTCGCTCCACCGGTGTACGCGCCACCGACATACATCGAGCCGCTGCCGGCGACTGCGCTGGCCACCGCGGGTCCTGTAACCAGCGCTGCGCCCCAAGTGACCGCTGCGCAGGACCAGAGTGATCTGTGGTTCCTATCAACGGAGCCCGGCGGCGTCGCCGCGGATGGCAGAGACGACATCACCGAAGGGAGAGAGCCATCTCCGGTCCTGACGGGCATCCTGACAGTCGGGATGGCGGTATTGGTCATCGTGCTGGTTCTCGTCTTCATCCAGCTGATGACGTCACTGCTCCGATAGGCGGCACGGTGAATCTGCCGGAATTGCCGATATTTGCCGGAATCGGCCAATTTCGCTTACCATCTCAGACATGCTGAACACCGAACCGCAGGTCGCGCCCGAGATTCCCGTTAGTTCCGAGCCGCTCGTCGTGCTCAGCGATGCCGCCGCCGGCAAGCTCCAGGAGCTGGTCACGGCCGAACAGAATCCGCAGATGGGTCTGCGCGTCTACGTGTACAGCGGCGGTTGCTCGGGCTTCCGCTACGGAATGATGCTCGAGGACCAGCCCAGCTCTGAGGACGTCACCGTCCAGAGCAAGGGCA
>CAZXLP010000032.1:0-11822 GCA_964642085.1 uncultured Anaerolineaceae bacterium | reverse complement strand
CCGATCGACAGGAAGATCGGCCGGCCCTCCTCCGTGGCGCGTGACAGCGCCTCCGGTCCCCACGGGTACCAGTCCACCGGGTTGTGCGCGTGTTGGAGCAGGTACGGGCTGGTCTCGTCAGCCAGGCGATTCGTGTGCACTGGCTCTGGCGCGACCATGTTTCGATCGTACAGGGACTTGGCCGATGAACCGATACGAGCTCACGTCACTGCGCCCAGTGATACCTCAGAGCCTCCGTCTTGAACTCGAAACCGGGTAGTCCGAAAGTGTCACCACCACCAGTGGGTGGTGGCGGTATGATGCCGGCATGGAGAACGGCGAACTAGTCGCCCAGCTAACCCGTCTCGGCCTGACCAGTTATGAGGCCAAGGCCTACCTGACGCTGATCAGGCGCGATTCGTTCACGGCCGCGCAGGTCGCGCGCCAGTCGGGACTGCCTCGCCAGCGTATCTATGACGTGCTCGGCAGCCTCGTCCAGAAGGGCCTTGCCGTCGCGCGACCAGGCAACGTGGTGAAGTACGCGGCGACGACGCCGGAAGTAGCCATCGATCTGCTGCTGACCTCCCACCGTGACGAACTGTCGCGGATGGAGCGCGACGCGCGCGGCATGGTCAAGGACCTCAAGCCCGCCTACGAGGCCGGCCAGGCCCACACCGACCCGCTCGAATACATCGAGGTCCTGCGCGACCGGCGCGCGATCAACGAGCGGTTCGCGCAGCTCCAGGCCGCGGTCAAGAAAGAGATCCTGGTCTTCACGAAGCCGCCGTACGCCACTCCGCCGCAGGAGAACGTCGAGGGGCTCGAAGTCATCCAGGCCCACGAGGCGCGGTCGCTGTACGAGCTCTCGGTATTCGACGAGCCGGCGGTGATGCGCGGCGTCCAGCGCTTCGTTGAGGCCGGCGAGGAAGCCCGATTCGTGCCCGAGCTCCCGCTCAAGCTCGTGATCATCGACGAGACGATCGTGATGTTCGGGATGGAGGATCCGGTTGCCGGCAGCTCGGACCTGACCATCGTCGTAGTCGAGCATCAGTCGTTGGCGAAAGTCCTGAAGACGGCTTTCAACGCGATCTGGGAGACCGGGCTGACGTTCGACCAGGCACACGACCTGCTGGTCGCCCGAAAGGCTGCAACCGCCTAAGGCCTCCCGTTCTGGCCGGAATACACCGATTGAAGCAACCGAGCTGGCTGCTCCGGCCGTGAGGCAGCCCGCTCCCTGTTTGCCCTGTACGATCGAGCCGTGGGTGGCGTGCACTCGTGAGGGAGTTGCTTTCGACTATCGATGCGTGGCGCGCCGAAGGCCGTGAATTCGGCCGCGCGGTGCTGATCCGCGTTTTCGGCAACGGGCCGCGGCCGGAGGGAGCGACTTTGCTTTTAGCCGACGACGGCGCGATTGCCGGTTCGGTCAGCGGTGGCTGCGTAGAGGGAGCCGCGGCCGAGCTGATCGCCAAGTCGCGAGGGGATGGGCTCGTCCGTGTCGTGCGCTTCGGGATCAGCGACGAGCAAGCGTGGGGTGTCGGACTGGCATGCGGGAGCACGATCGACGTCCTTATCGAGCCGGCCTTGCGACCCGAGGTTGAAGCCGCTGCCCGTGCCGCAACAGGAGAGCCGGTGGTGATTCCGTTGCCTCCGGACACGCCCAACGAGAGCGGCGACGCTCTTGCCACCGCCGTGGGGCCCATGGCTGAGACGGTTGCGCTCGAGGGCGACCTCGCCGCCGCGGCGGCTTCGCTGTTGGATCGTGGTCGGTCTGGAACTGTGACGCTCGGCCAGCGCCAGTTCTTCATTGAGACGTTCGCACCCCCACCTCGCCTCGTCGTCTTCGGAGCTGTGCAGGCTGCCATCCCGCTGGTTCGCATGGCGCGCGAGCTCGGCTATCGAACGGCGGTCGCAGACGCGCGCGCGGCCTTCGCTGCCCGTGAGCGCTTTCCGGAGGCCGACGAAGTGTTGGTCGGCTGGCCAGACGAGGTTGCTGCCCAACTCGCGCTATCCCCGGACGACGCCGTCGTAGTGATGACCCATGACCCCAAACTCGACGAACCGGCCATCGTCGAGGCCGTGCACGCCGGCTGTCGCTACATCGGTGCGATGGGCAGCCGACGAACCCAGGCGGGACGCCGTGAGCGGCTGCTAGCCGCAGGTCTCACCAAGGCGGACGTGGACAGACTCCGCGGTCCAATCGGCCTTGACCTGGGCGGGCGTGAACCAGCCGAGATGGCGCTGGCGATCCTGGCCGAGATCGTCGCCCAGCGGAACGACGCCAGCGCGGCCCCGCTCAGCAAGCGGTGACCGAGCCCGCGACACAGGGGACAGCCGCGATCGTCCTGGCCGCCGGCCGCGGCATCCGCTTCGGCGGCGGCAAGATGCTGGCCGAGCTCGATGGTCGCCCGATCCTTCAGCATGTGCTCGATCTCGCTGCGCAGGCGGACCTAGACCCGGTCGTCGTTGTCCTGGGCGGCGACGCTGAGGCGGTCCACAGGGCCATCTCGTGGCGCAGAGAGGTCCGAGTGCGTAACGAGGAGTCGGGCCGCGGCATCTCCAGCTCGCTCGTGCTCGGGCTCGAAGCGCTCGAGACCGCCGACCGCACACTCGTCCTGCTTGGCGATCAGCCGCGGCTAACCACGGACCAATTGCGCTCCATCCTGGCGGCCCAGCTGGATGGGAAGCGGCCGATCGTGGTCCCGCGCTACGACGGCACACCCGGCAACCCGGTCCTGCTCGAGCGCGCGGCGTGGCCGATTGCTCACGAGTTGACCGGCGACCAGGGGATGTCCCAGCTCTTCGCCTCGCGGCCAAATCTCGTGCGCTACGTGGACGTCGCCGGCAGCAACCCTGACGTCGATACGCTGGCCGATCTCGCGTTACTCACTCGCGGCGGAGGACCAGGCCGATCCGACCAAACGGGGGGCGAGGATCGCCATAGACCTTGACCGTTTCGTCCTCCTCGGAGGTCACGGACAGGTCCCACAGACGGTTCTGGGCATCGAATGAGACTTCGGAGAGCTGTGGCCAGCGATCGAGCATGGCCTGGCCGATCTCGTTGACCAGGTGCTGGATCGACAGGCTGACGAAGCGATGGAACACCGTGCCGCACAGATCGGCGACCTGCTCACCGGCGACGTAATCGCCATGGTCTGTCGCGACTCCTGTCTCAGGCGGCGTGTACTTCCACCCCACGTCCATGTGGATGTAGAGCGGTCGGTCGCGCCGCTCGGGCAACGTCGTGTACTCGTCGCGGGCGAAGTCAGCAAAGGCCGAACCGGTGACCTTCATCAGCTGGAGGCCCCGGCGTCCGGAACCGAGATCGGCCAGCCGGACGCCTGCGCCCGCGCGCTCGAGCTCGAGCCATGCGGTTGATCGGTCGCCGTGCTCGCGCGCGAAAAGCGCCTCGCTCGCCTCGAAACCGTCGCCGGCGAGAGAAGGAACGGGCGCCGGCTCGAAAGGAATCTCGACTCCGCTGACCCGCAGCCGCTCCATGTGCGGGTACGTCTCCAGGAAGCGCCGGCCGATGAACAGCAGCCACTCCTCGAGGGTCGCGCCATCGAACGCGAGCGACTCGCGGTGGATGAAGTTCTTCATCGTGTCCGTGGCCACCACGAGGCGGTTGTCGCCCTCGGTGTACGCGGCCATGAATGCGGTGCCCAGCACCTGGACCTCGATGCTCGCCGCCAGCAGGACGTTTGACCGGCCGGTGAAGCTCGACTCGGGAATCTCCGTCACGCCCTCTAGCGGGGTGCCATAGGTGCGGTAGGTGGCGACGTCGGCCTTCCCGTAGTAGATCTCAGCCTTCATCGAGCCTCCTCCAGCGGTTGCCTGAGCTTCTGTAGGCGGCTGCGCGCGATGGCGAAGACGTCCGATAGAGCACGCGTCAACTCGTCCTCACGCTGGGCACTCAGCCGGCTTTCGAGGAAGTTTGCGATGGCCGCACGCGGTCGGCCGGCGACGAAGACGACGAAGCGGAAGCCGAAGCGGCTCTCGTAGGCCTCGTTCAAGCGTGCGAGCCGCTCGGCGAGCTCGGGATCGGTTGATGGCGGCGCCCGGTCGTAGCCCTGCTCGCGAAAGGAGGTAGGCGAGACGGACGCCGGATCGGCGCCGATCCTTGGGTGGCCGTTGATCAGTTCGATCTGCTCGTCCTCCGGCATGTCCAAAGCGATCCGCTCGGCGTGGTCGAGCAGATCTTCGACTGACTCCTGGGCTTCTTCCGACATCAATCGGCTCTCAAAACGCGGCGCGTTCTCGAACAACTTGCCCAGAAAGTCAGTCGCCAGGCGCATCAGCTGCCGCGATAGGTCGTCAGCGAGTACGGCGCGAGCAGTAACGGCACGTGGTAGCTGCGGCTCGTGTCCTCGACCGTGAAAGTGAGCGAAAACTCCTCAAAGAACGGTCCGTCTACTCGGAATGTCAAAAGGTACGTTCCGGCCTTGAGCGGGGCATCCTCGAGGAGGTTTTGAATCCGGCCGTTTTCGTCCGTGAGCCCGCCCGTCGGTTCATCGACGTCGTTCTCTGTTGGACCGAACCATTGAAGTTGCACAGGAATGCCTTGGGCGGGGCGCCCATGCTCCGTGTCGAGGACGTGGGTCGAAATCGTCGGCCTTTCGGACATTGACCCTCCCTGATCGCGCCACTCCCCGGTAACCTGCTCGGCGTGAGTGACCTCTCGATCCGTGTCGGCGATCTGAACTTTACTGCCCGCTGGGAGGCCGATGCGCCGAGAACGCAGGAGGCCGTCAAGGCGTTGCTGCCGATCAGGAACAGCCTCATTCACTGCCGGTGGAGCGGGGAGGGCTGCTGGATCCCATTCGGCGACATGAAGATGGGCGTCGGCTACGAGAATCACACCAGCCACCCTGCGCCGGCCGACATCATCATCTACACCGGTGATCTCTCGGAGTCCGAGATCCTGATTGCCTACGGCGCCGTCGACTTTTCGTCGAAGCTCGGCCAGCTCGCCGGCAACCATTTCGCGACGATCGTGGAAGGGCGCGAGCAGCTCAAGGAGATGGGCCGCCGCGTCCTGTGGCAGGGCGCCCAGGACGTTGTCATCGAGGAGATGAGATAGCCCTGGTCGGGACGGTCCGAGCGCTGACGCCGGCCGATCGGCCGCGGCTTGCCGATTTCATGGCCCGCCACTGGGGCTCGACGCAGATGGCCGGACACGGGCAGCTGTTCGACGTTCCGGACCTTGCCGGTTTCATGGCCGAGAGCGAAGGGGAGTGGCTCGGCCATCTCGCCTACATCGTTGAACGCCCTATGCTCGAGATCGTCTGGGTGGGCAGCATCTCCGAGCGCGAAGGTATCGGCTCAGCACTGATCGCCGAAGGTGTGAACCTGGCCCGCGAGCAGGATCTGACCCGGGTATGGCTGGTTACCACCAACGACAACCTCGACGCGCTTCGCTTCTATCAGCGCCGCGGATTTCGCATCGTCGCATTTCATAGGGCCGCCGTGGACGATGCCAGGCGCGAGCTGAAGCCGGAGCTCCCGCTTACCGGCTCTTTCGGAATCCCGATGCGCGACGAATTGCGACTCGACCTGGCGCCTGCCGAATGGGACGACATCATCACCCGCTACCGATGGCCGCCGACCTGATCGTCCGCGGCGGGACCGTCGTCACCGCGGAAGGTCGTCGGCGGGCGGACGTCCATTTGGAGGGCGGCCGAATCTCCGCGATCGAGGACCAGCTGCCCGAATCGGCGGACGCCCGGGAGGTCGACGCCGGAGGACTGCTTGTGCTGCCCGGCGTCATCGACGTCCACACCCACACTCGCGTCGCCAGCGACGCGGAGCCCGACCGGTTCTTCCAGGACTCCGTCGCGGCTGCGTTCGGCGGGACGACAACCTTCCTGAGCTTCAACAACCCCGGCACTGGCGTCGTCGCGTCCGGATCGCTCGCCGGGGACTTCCGTGAGTGGCGCTCCCTGACCGACAACGACTCGGCGATCGACTACGGGCTGAGCCAGGTGGTGACAGCCGAGCATTCCGATCCGGCCTCGGAACTGCCAGCGTTGATCGACGCGGGCGTCCCGACATTCAAGGCATTCATGGTCTACGACTTCGGAGTCTCGGACGCCGTCCTCCAGGAGCTGATGGGTACAGCGGCACGCGGTGGCGGCATGCTCGAGGTCCACTGCGAGAACCGGACGATGCTGGAGGCAAACACCGCGCGGCTGCTGGGCGAGGGCAAAGTCGCGCCGCGCTACCACGCGGTGTCGCGCCCCCCGTCGGTTGAGGAAGCCGGGACCCGCACGGCGATTGAGCTGGCCCGCGCGTCGGACGCGCCGCTCTACGTTGTGCATCTGTCGTCCGCGGCCGCCCTGGCGGCGGTGCGTGGGGCGCAGGCGCAAGGTCAAACGGTGTTCGCCGAGACGTGCCCGCACTACCTGGCCCTCGATGAGTCACGTTACGAGCTGCCAGACGAGGACGCGGCCAGGTATGTCATCTCGCCGCCCTTGCGCTCCATCGCTGATCGCGACGCGCTATGGATCGGACTGGCCGATTCGTCCCTCGCCCTGGTTGCCACCGACCACGTCCCGGACCGAGTCGCGGTGGAGAAGCAGTCCTGGCGTGAGTCGTTCGATCGCATCAGCAACGGCGGGCCGGGGATCGAGACGCTGCTCGCCGTCGTCTACAACGAGGGCGTGGTTCGCGGGCGGATCACCATCGAGCGGATGGTCGACATCCTGTCGACAACGCCCGCGCGGCTATTCGGGCTGAACGCCAAGGGCGCGATCGAGGTCGGCCGTGATGCCGACCTTGTCCTGTTTGATCCGGCCGAACGAAGAACCATCCGCGCCGGCGAGCTCCACCACACGAGCGACTACACGCCGTACGAGGGGATGGGGACGACTGGCTGGGTGCGCTCAGTCCTCGTACGAGGCGAATTCGTGATCCGCGAGAACCACTTTGTCGGCCGGCGCGGCTTCGGCCGGTTTCAAGAGCGCCATTTGGCCTGGGTCTGACCCGCGCGCTCAGGAACTTGTCGGTAGCCAGATCTGACGATAGGCAGGAAGATATCCCCGGCACCCCAGCCCTAGCCGTGTGGAAGGAGGAGCCATGTTGCTTCGCCGTGCGTCCCTGGCCTCGTTGTCAGGGGCTCTCCTGATCTCGCTCGCTCGCGCTCGCGAGCACCGCCTTTAACGGCGGCAGACCGTTGACTGCCGACATGACCGGCCCTAACGAGTTTCCCGGCCCCGGCGACTCCGACGGGACCGGCACCGCCCGACTGACCCTCAATCAGGGCCAGGGCGAGATTTGCTGGTCGATCAGCGTCGAGAACATCACGCTGCCGGCGACGGCCGCCCATATTCACCCCGGAGCGGCCGGGACTGCCGGCTCGCCGATCGTGACACTCGGTGCTCCGGGCGCTGACGGCACTTCGGTCGGCTGCGTCGATGGCATCGCCAAGTCGCTGATCAAGCAGATCCGAAAGAACCCGTCTGCGTACTACGTGAACGTCCATAACGCCGACTTCCCGGGCGGCGCCGTCAGAGGCCAGCTCTGCAAGTAGGAATCAGCCCTTCAGTCGAAGGCCCGCGGCTCCCCATGAGCCGCGGGCCCTTTCTGATTACGCGAGTCGGTCGTAGGCCGGTAGTGTCAGGAACTCGACGAACTCGTCGCTGAGCGCGACCTGCTCGAACAGCGCGGCCGCCTCAGCGTGGTCCGCGCGCAGGCGGTCGATCTCCTGGCGCACCCGGGCCGCGTCAAATCGGCCGTCACGCACCCACTGCCAGACCTGTGAGCGCGAGATCTCGGCCGTCGCGGCGTCTTCCATCAGGTTGTCGATCGCCGCGGCGCCGGTGCCGGCCAGCCACGACGCCATGTAGCGGACGCCGACCGACACGTTGGCCGCCAGTCCCGCCTCGGTCACCTGCCCGCCGGGCACCTCGAAATTCAGCAGGTCCTCCGCCGCGACCGAGACGTCGTGGCGCTGGCGATATTTCTGGTTGGGGTGGTCGCCCAGCGCTCGGTCGAAGACGTCCTTCGCCACTGGCACCAGGTCGGGATGAGCGACCCAGGTTCCGTCGAAGCCGTCCGTCGCCTCGCGCTCCTTGTCCTCGGTTACTTTCACCAACGCGTTGGCGGTGACCTCGGGCTCCCGCCGATTGGGGATGAACGCCGACATGCCACCCATCGCGTGCGCGCCGCGGCGATGGCACGTCTTGACCAGCAGTTGGGCATAGGCGCGCATGAACGGCACCGCCATGGTCACCTGCGCGCGGTCCGGCATAACCCGCGAAGGCCGAGCGGCAAAGGCCTTGATGATGCTGAAGATGTAGTCCCAGCGACCGGCGTTGAGCCCCGCCGCGTGCTCGCGCAGCTCGTAAAGGATCTCGTCCATCTCGAACGCCGCCCAAATCGTCTCGATCAGGACGGTTGCCCGGATCGAGCCTCGAGGGACGCCGACGACGTCCTGGGCCCAGATAAAGACATCGTTCCAAAGGCGCGCCTCGACGTGGCTCTGCAGCTTGGGCAGGTAGAAGTAAGGCCCGCTGCCGCGTGCCAGGGCCTCGGCGCCGTTGTGGAGCAGGTACAGGCCGAAGTCGAACAGTGAGCCGGACACGGGCTGGCCATCGACCTCAACGTGGCGCTCGACGAGGTGCCAGCCACGCGGCCGAACGACCAGCGTAGCCAGCGAATCGCCCAGCCGATATTCCTTCCCTTCGGGGCTCTTGAAGGCCAGCGAGCGCCGCACAGCGTCCATCAGCGCGGCCTGCCCGCCGACGACGTTGGCCCACGTCGGCGAAAGGGCATCCTCGAAATCGGCCATGAAGACCTTGGCGCCCGAGTTGAGCGCGTTGATGGTCATCTTCGCCTCGGCCGGCCCGGTGATCTCGACACGTCGGTCCTCGAGGTCCGCCGGCGCGGGCGCGACCGACCATTCCGACGACCGAATCTGTGCCGTCTCGGGCAGGAAGTCGAGCGTCTCGCCGGCCGCGATGCGCGCCGCTCGATCGCGACGCGCGGCGAGGATCTCCTGGCGGCGCGGCTCGAACTCGCGATGCAGCCGCGCCAGGAACTCGAGAGCGTCCGGCGTCAGGACACGCTCCAGTCCATCCACGTGCTCTGTCGCGACGATGTGAGCTCGTTCGTCGGTCACCAGCCGCCAGCCTCCCGTAAGAGCCGATGCAGGATGCGCGCCGTTACGACACGCCGATAATCGGCGGTTGAACGGACATCATCGATGGGATGGATCTCCTTGGCCACCGTCTCGGCGGCGTGCTCGGCGGTCTCCCTGCGCGGCGCCGCGCCCTCGAGGACGCGTTCCGTTTCTCTTGCTCGTATCGGAGTTGGCGCTACCGATCCGAGAGCCAGCCGCACGTCCCGCCAGACGCCGGCATCCTCCCGCCACGAGAGAGACATGACGACCTTGGAGATCGCTTGCGCGCGCCGCGTCCCGACTTTTCGGAAGCGGACCTGGCGGCCACGTGGAAGCGGAATTGCAACCCGCACCACGAGCTCGTCTGAGCGCCGCGCCGCCTGCCGGTAACCGATCCAGAAGTTAGCCGCGGAGACGGCCCGCTCACCTGCCGCGCTGCCGAGGATGATCTGCGCGTCGGTCGCGAGGAGGACGGGCAGCGTGTCACCCGCGGGCGAGGCATTGGCGATATTGCCGCCGAGCGTGCCACGGTTCTGGATCTGGGCGGCGCCGATAGTCGCGGCGGCTTCGACGAGAGCCGGCAGGTGCTGGCGGCACAGCTCCGAGCCACGAATCTCGGTGTACGTAGTGAGCGCGCCCATGACCAGCCAGCCGTTGTCGTGCTTGATACCGCGCAGCTCGTCCAATCGCCACAAGTCGAGGACGCGCTCGGGAGGTGGCGCCAGCTCGCCGGTGATCTGGACCATCAGATCGGTCCCGCCGGCGATGGGCCGCCAGCCGGTGCCTGCGGCAAGCAGGTCGAAGGCCTGGGCGAGGCTGGTTGGGGACTCGACCGGTGGCTCAGCAGGCATCAGCCGCTCCGTATGAGCCGCTTCAATGGTTGACCTGGGCGGCGGCCACGGCGATCGCCTCGATGATCTTGGTGTACCCGGTGCAGCGGCAAAGGTTGCCGGCGATCGCCTCGCGGATGTCTTCGTCGACGGGTGCGCCGCCGTGGTCGACGTATGCCCGTGCCGCGATGAGCATCCCCGGTGTGCAGATGCCGCACTGAGCGCCGCCCCGCTCGAGGAAGGCCTGCTGGAGCACGTCCATGCCACCGTGCGGCGCGAGACCCTCGACTGTCAGCACCTGTGCCCCCTCGACCTGGCAGACCGGTACCAGGCAGCTGTCGACCACCTCGCCATCGACGAGCACCGAGCATGCCCCGCACTCGCCCTCGCCGCAACCCTCCTTGGTGCCAGTGAGCCCGAGATCCTCTCGCAGCGCGTCGAGGAGCCGGCGCATGCCAGGCACATCGAGCGAGACCTCGTCGCCATTGACGCTGAACCTGTAACTCATGCCTTCGCGAGCCTCACGGCTGGGGTCCGCGCAGGGGCTGGGGATCGGTTTCTGCGTCGGGTCGCGGATCGAGCCCTTCCTCCGGGGTGCCGGCGTCGTGGGCTGACGGCGCCGGATCGGTTGACCTCGCGCTCACGGTGCTTATCCCCGGCAGCGGTGGCGCTTCGATCCCATGCAGAGCCGCGAGCACCCGCTCAGGGCTTGCCGGCAGCTCGTGGATCCATACCCCTGTCGCATCGTGGATTGCCGCGACGATGGCTGCGGCGGGCACGTCCATGGGCAGCTCGCCGACGCCTTTTGCGCCATGCGGGGCGCCGGAGTACGGATTCTCGACCAGGATCGTCTCGATACGTGGCGCGTCGAGCGAGGTCGGGATCAGGTACGTGGCCAGCCGGTCGTTGAGGTAGCGCCCGTCGACGAGCTTGATCTCTTCGATGGTCGCGTATCCGACGCCCTGGAGTGTCCCGCCCTCGACCTGGCCCTCGGCAAGCACCGGATGGATGGCCTTGCCGATGTCGTCTGCCGAAACCACGCTCCGTACCTGTGTCTCGCCGGTGTCGAGGTCCACATCGACCTCAGCCACTGCGCATGCCCAGCCATACGCCGGGTACGCGTCGCCGCGGTAGGTCTCGTCATCGAAGTTGACGTTCGGGTAGGGCTCGAACTGCTGGTCAATGCGCACGCCGCCGTGCTCCGTGGCGTATTCAACGTACGAATCGGCGAAGGACCGTCCGGTCGATCCTTCGACCAACGCGCGCATCCGCGCCGCCGCCTTGATGACCAGGCCGCCAACCACCATCGCGGTGCGCGAGGCGACTGTCGGGCCGCTGTCGGGAACGATCGACGTGTCCTGCGGCGCCATCTCGACGCTCGCCTCGGGAATGCCGAGCTGCTCAGCGGCAAGCTGCGGAAAGATCGTCTTCGTGCCCTGGCCCATTTCAGTCGATCCAGTGAGCACCAGGAGGCGGCCGTCGCCGGTCAGCTCGAGGCTCGCGACGCTGGCCAGCTTGACCTCGCCGCTGCCTGTGAACCCAGCGCCGTGCCAGGCCAGCGCCAGGCCGATGCCCCGAGCGACCTTCTGGCTGGCCGATGAATGGACGTCCACGGACCTGGCGACTGAACCCGAGCCACCCAGCCGATCCGTCCGTGCGCGGGCGTTCTGCCCGTGGATGCGCTCGAATTCGGCTGCCTCGGCGGCGCGCTCGAGAACCTCCTCGCCAGCGACGCTCTCGCGCAGGACCTGGCCGCTCGGCGTCTCGTCGCCGATCCGATACACCCAGCGCCGGCGAAGCTCGAGCGGCGAGATTCCGAGCGTCTCGGCGATGCGATTGACCTGCATCTCGGCGGCGAACTCGGTCTGCGGTGCGCCGAAGCCGCGAAACGCGCCGTT
>CAZXLP010000031.1:0-11887 GCA_964642085.1 uncultured Anaerolineaceae bacterium | reverse complement strand
CCTTGCGGTCACTAGGTCCTGAACCTAGCGCGTCTGCCTATTCCGCCACCTCGGCGCGCAGCCTTCGACGCCGTTTCAGACGCTCAGGCGAAGGCTGATTCTAGCATGGGCCGCCCGACCGACTTTTGGTCCAGGCGAGCGACGTCGAGATCACCCTGAAGGCTGAACGAGCGACGTCGAGCTCAGCCTGAAGGCTGCGATCGAGAAGATCACGAACAGGACGGCGAGCACGACCGTGAACTGGAACAGGCGCTTCTCGATCCCCCGCCGGCTGCGGTAGACCGAGGAATCGCCACCAAAGGTCGCCCCCAGGCCGGCACCGCGCGCCTGCAGCAGGATCGAAGCCATCAGGGCGATGCTGGCGAGCATCTGGCCGAGCAGAAGGATGTTTTCCACGGCCGGGAGCATACCAGCCGCCGCCGGTTGAGCCGTCCGTTATGGCCGGCGAGCTAGTCGAGCAGCAGCGCGCGACCGGTCATCCCCTCCCCGGCAGGCAGCCCGACCAGCGACAGGAGCGTGGGCACGACGTCGGCGAGGACTCCGTCGCGCATCTTCCGACCTCTGACCGTTTCACCGATCAGCACGATCGGCACCGGATTCAGAGAGTGCGCGGTCATCGGATTGCCCGCTTCGTCGCGCATCTCGTCGGCATTCCCGTGGTCCGCCGTCATGCACAAGAGCGCGGCGGCTTCCACAGCTGCGCGCGCGACTCTGCCGAGGCAGCCGTCCAGGAACTCGACTGCGCGCACCGTCGCCCGCCAGACGCCGGTGTGCCCAACCATGTCCGGGTTCGCGTAGTTGGCGATGATGAAGTCGTACGCGCCGCCGCGGATGGCCTCGACGAGGGCATCGGTAACGCCACCAGAGCTCATCTCGGGCTGCAGGTCATAGGTGGCGACCTTTGGGCTCGGCACGAGAAGGCGGTCCTCACCCGGAAAGGGCGCCTCGACACCGCCATTGAAGAAATACGTGACGTGGGCGTATTTCTCAGTCTCGGCAATATGGAACTGCCGCCAGCCCAATGTCGAGAAGATCTCGGCCAGGCTCGTGACCGTTTCCGGCGGAAAGGCGACCGCGACGGGCAGTCCGGCTTCGTAGTCGGTCATGGTGACCACGGTCAGGTCGCGCGGACGTTCATCACGATCGAATGCCCTCCGGTCGAAGTCATCGCCGTCGACGAGCGCGTGCGTGAGCTGGCGCGCGCGGTCGGCGCGGAAATTGAAAAGGATCACCACGTCGCCATCGCGAACGATGCCTTCGGCGTCCTCGATCACCGTCGGCTGGACGAACTCATCGCCCTCGCCGCGCGCGTATGCGTCGAGCACGGCCAGCGTGGCCGACCGCGCCGTCCGGCCGCGGCCGTGGACGATCGCCTCGTATCCGCGCTGGATTCGCTCCCAGCGTTTATCGCGATCCATCGCGTAATAACGACCGCCGATGGTCGCTATCCGAGCGCCTGGGTGCGCCTCCACGAGGCGACTCTCGAACTCCGGGACGAACCTGTCCGCTGACCGGGGCGGCGTATCACGACCGTCGAGCAGGCCGTGGACGACCACGTCACCGGCGCCGTTGCGATACGCGAGGCGGGCGATCTCGACCGCATGACGGTCAACCGAGTGGACGCCGCCAGGCCCGAGCAGGCCGATCAGGTGCAATCGTGCTCCGGGCGTCGCGGAGCGTTTGGTAGCCGCAACCAGCGCCGGGTTGGAGTAGAAGGAGCCGTCATCGATGGCGGCGTCTATCCGGGGCAGGTCCTGGGCAACCGGCCGTCCGGCCCCAAGGTTGAGGTGCCCGACCTCGCTGTTGCCCATCTGCCCTGGCGGGAGCCCAACCGCCTCGCCTGAGGCATCCAGCTTCGAGTGCGGCCACTCCCGGAGAAGCGCGCGCCACTCCGGCATCTGCGCCGCGGCGATCGCGTCGTCCGTCGGGCGCTTGCCAATGCCGAACCCATCGAGCACCACGAGCACCAGCGGCCGCGGCCGCGGGGCGAGACTTGTCACGTGGCCCGCCTAGGAGCGGCCGCCGGCGCCGCGCGCTGCCGCCGTGAGACCCGCGCGAGCAACGATGTCGGCCATCTCGTCCACCTTCAGGCTGGCGCCGCCCACGAGCGCGCCGTCGATGTCGGGCTCGGCCAGGAACTCGTCGATCGCGGCGCTCGTGACGCTGCCGCCGTAGAGCACCGGCACGTGCGCGGCACCGTCGGCCACGCCACCCTGGGCAAGAGTCTGCCGAATGAGCTGCGCCATTGCGGCGGCGTCGCTCCCGCGTGCGGTCAGTCCGGTTCCTATCGCCCACACCGGCTCGTAGGCGATGACGAGGTCGTCGGGAACGTTCGTGGAAACACGCTGCATCTCGGTCAGGGTGCGTTCCAGCTGGCGCCTGACGGTCTCCTCCGCACGACCTGCCTGCCGGTCATCGAGCTGCTCGCCCACGCACAGGATGGGTCTGAGCCCGAACTCGGCACAGCGCAGGACCTTGCGCCCAATGAGCGCGTCGTCTTCGTGCTGATCCCGTCGCCTCTCGCTGTGGCCGCAGATGCACCACGTGGCGAGCATCGCCACCATCGGCGCAGAGACTTCGCCGGTGTAGGCGCCGAACTGCTCGGCGTGCACGTTCTGGACGCCGACAGCCACGTCGGTGTCGGCCAGGGCCCGCGCGACCGGCTCGAGGCATACGAAGGGCGGACAGATCACCCGCGTGACGCCCGGTACTTCTGTGGCCGCAGCGATGTCGTTGGCGAGCAGCGCTGCATCGAGGGGAGTCGTGTTCATCTTCCAGTTCGCGGCAATGATCACCGGGCGCTCCACGCCGCTCATCCGCCGTCCGCGTGATGAAGCACCGCGCTCTCGAGCTCGTAGAAGGCGCGCTGGACCTGGCCGCGCGTCAGGCCGACCGCGGCGGCAAGCTCGCCGAATGTGGCCTCGGGCGCGCGCCGGCGCGCCGCCACGACACGCTTCGCCCGACGCGAGAGACCGCGAAGGCCATCGTTGAGCTCGAGTGTCTCGATGTATGACAGCTGGCGGTGGGCCGCCTCCACGGCACGCCGAAGGTTGGCGCCCTCGGCATTGACCACCCTGTTCATGTGGCCGCGCAGTGACCGGCCCAGGAGCCGTGTCTCGATCTCGAGCGCCGCTGCCGACGAACCCAGCCGTCTGAGCAGCCCGATGATGGACTCGGCTTCCTTCCAGGTCAGGACGCCACTGCCTCGCCGCGTGCGCGCGCCACAGGGGAACCCGAGGCCAGCGACACGGGCGGCGGTCGACGTGAGCGCCTCGGCGGGCACGACGAGCTCGAGGTGTGTGCCCGTCCCAGTCACGCTCAGCGAGCCATGCGCGAGCAGGAGGCCGCGCAGGTAGGCCAGGCGGCAGTGCTCCGCGGAGGAGTCCCAGTCGAAGCCGTCCGCCTTGGCGCCGTCGTCGAGTCGCACTGCGAGCCGCCCGATGGAAGGTGTCCGGGCGCGGCCGCGGGCCTCAGCACCCAGCCCCGCTCTTTCGGCGACTCGGCAACAGCGCCGCGTTGGTTCGATCGCCGCGAGCTCAGCCCATAGCGCGGCGACGAGATCTCCCTCCATCAGGCCACCTGCGCCGGCTGACGCCTCCGGACGACGCGCTCGTCGTGGAGCTCCAGGAGCGCGGTCGCCAGCTTGCGCGGATCGTGGCGATGCGCGTTTTCGTCGTCAACCAGGTCACGGGTGAAGACCTGTGGGCCCCTGGCGTCCGACAAGGAGACGTCCACGCGGACCGGCGCGGCCGGGTAGTTCTCCGGTTGGCGGGCGTGGAAGTTGCCATTGACCAGAACGGCGTCGATCACGTCGGCGAGGCCGTGTGCCTCCAGCGCGGCAAGGTGCTCAGAGAGCGTGTAGCCCTCGGTCTCGCCGACCTGCGTGGCCACGTTGCATACGAACACGCGCGGGGCGTTCGTCCGCGCCAGGGCCTCGCGTATCCCGGGCACGAGCAGGGGTGGCACGAGGCTGGTGTACAGGCTGCCCGGTCCGATCACGACCATCTCGGCGTCGGCAATCGCCTCCAGCGCATCCGTGGCCGGTTTGATATCCGACGGCGTGATCCAGACCCGGCGGATGCCGCGCGCGCGGGCGATGCGTGACTGGCCGTCCAGAGTCGAGCCGTCCTGGAGTTCGGCGTGGAGTGTGATTGGGTGACCGGCGACGGGCACCACGTTCCCGCGCACCGCGAGGACGCGATTTGATTGCCGAACGGCCTCCTCGAAGTCGCCGGTGATGTCCGTCAAAGCCGCGATCAGCAGGTTGCCGAAGGCGTGACCGGCGAACGGTGTCGTTTCGTCCAGCGCGGCGGCGGAACGGTCGGAGCCAGGAAACGGCGGCAGGAATCTGTAGTGGAGCAGACGAGCCATCGCCGGCTCAGCGTCGGCCAGCGCCTCGATGCAGTTGCGGATGTCACCCATCGGCGGCAGTCCAAGCTCCGTGCGCAGCTTGCCCGACGAGCCGCCATCGTCGGCGACGGTCACAACTGCGGTGATGTTGCTGGTCATGTCCTTCAGGCCACGCAGCAGCATCGACAGACCGGTTCCGCCGCCGATCGTCACGATGTGCGGCCCCCGGGCGCGTAGTCGGCGCTGATAGAGCAGCTCGACGAGGGGCTCCTGGCGCGACTGGTAGGGCTCGATCAACACCTTCAGCAAGCGCCACCAGCCATAACCGAATACAGCCAGGCCGACCGTGAACAGCGTCAACAGGCGCACCTCCGCGGGCAGGAACTGGAGCGTGAGAGCGTCAAGGATCGGGTTCGGCGGCTGAGAGCCGACCCCGTCGCTGAGCTGTGACCGCAACACGATCGCGCCGGCCAGGGCCAGCATGGCCTCGCCCAGAAATACGAGGAGGAGCCAGCGCTTTATGCCGATTCCCGGGCGCAACCAGCGCCTGATCTGCGCGCGCCGATCTGTCGAGTGCCCGCCCATCTCGGATTGCCCGAGGCGATCGAGACCGGAGCGGCGGTCGCCGTTGCCCTGGTTCACTCTCGCTCCAGCTCGCGGTGCCAGATGCTCACCGGGCCGTGCCCGCCATCGCGCCAGCGCTGGGCGATCTGCTCGGCGATCGCGATCGAACGATGCTGACCGCCGGTGCAGCCGACGGCGACCGTCAACCTGCCCTTGCCCTCAGCTTCATAGCCCGGGACCGTGGCCTCGAGAAGCTCCTGCACGGTGTCCAGAAACCGACGCGTTATGGGCTGGGCGAGGACGAATTCGCGGACGGGCTCGTCGAGACCGGTGAGCGGACGGAGACGGTCGATGTAGAAGGGGTTCTCCATGAAACGACAGTCGAGCACGACGTCGGCCTCGAGCGGCACCCCGTTCTTGTACCCAAAGCTGATCAGGTTGAGTGCGATCCCGGCGCCGCCCACGGGATCCTCCAGCGCGCCAAAGAGGCGTTCGCGCAACTGACGGCCGGACAGGTCGGACGTGTCGATGATCACGTCCGCCTCGGCCCGGATCTCTGTCAGCAGAACGCGCTCGCGAGCAATGGACGCGGACACGCCGATGTCGTGGCTGTCGAGTGGGTGGCGGTGGCGCGTCTCGCTGAAGCGGCGGATCAGGACGTCGTCGCGTGCCTCGAGGAAGAAGACCTGGGGGCTGATGCCGCGTGCCTCGAGGGCGCTGACCGCCTGCTGGAAGGCGACCGGCGCGTCTCCGGCGCGCGCATCGACGACCAGGGCCAGGCGTTCGTAGTTCTGTGGCTCGCGGGCGACCAGCTGGGCAAGGTTCCTCAGGAGCTCGGCCGGCAGGTTGTCGACGACTCGGTAACCGCCGTCCTCGAGCAGCTTGCTGGCGGCCGTCTTGCCTGCCCCGGACAGGCCGCTGATGATCGCGACGTGGGCGCGCGGTCCGCCCGGCGTTGAGGCCGGACGGCCCTGGTTTCCGGGCCTGGGCTGGGTCCCACCCTGATCGCTCACGCGGCTCCCACACCTACATCTTCGTTGGCGTCGTCTGTCATCAAAGCCTCTTGTGCTTCCTTACGACGAGTGGAACGCGCCACCAGCCAGATCGTCAGCTCGTACAACGGATACATGACCGCGGCCATGATCGTCGGGCTGAACGGGTCGCCGCCGGGTGTCACCACTACGGCAATGATGAAGATACCGACGAACACGTAGCGCCGGCCGCGACGCAGCCGCTCGACACTGACGATGCCCACCTTCGACAGCAGCACCAGCACGATCGGGAATTGCATCACCAGGCCGAAGACCAGGAACAGCGTGGTGACGAAGCCGAAATATGCTTCCACGGTGATCAATGGCTCGATGACGCCGGGGATCTCGAAGCTGAGGAGGAACGCCACCGTGAAGGGCAGAGTCAAGTAGGCGACGGCGATACCCAGGATCAGGAACACGAGAGCGAGCGGGATCCACGGTCGCGCGACGCGACGCTCGTGCGCCGTTAGGCCTGGTGAAACGAAGGCCCACAGCTGGTACAGGACGACAGGCGAGGCGATCGCCAGCCCGATCATCAGCGCGAGCTTCAATCGGATGAAGAAAGCTCCACCGAGCGCAGTGAACCGCAGCGTGTCACCCACCGGGGCGCTGAGGATATTGATCACATCAGGGGTGAAGTAATAGCCGACGATTCCGCCCGCGGTGACGGCGAGCAGGCTGGCGAAAATGCGGCGACGGAGCTCCGAGAGATGCTCGACGAGCGTCATGACCTTCTCGGTCCGCGCATCGTCGTCGATGTCCGCTGACATGACGGGCTCCGGGTTTGGAGCGGATCCGCGACCCGCGCTGATTGTGTCTGTCAGCTGGCTGCGCGATCCTCGCCCACATCGGCCGCGGTCTCGGCTGCAGGAGTGACAGATCGCGCACCCGATACCTTGGCGCCGGCCGGCTCGACGCTCAACGATTCCTGGACGTCCGTCGAGGCCTTGCGAAACTCACGGAGCGTCCGACCGATCGCGCTGCCAACCTCGGGCAGCTTGCCCGGACCCAGGATGAGCAGGGCGAGGATCAGTACGATCAGGAGCTCAAACGGGCCGATATTGAACGGCATATCGCCATCCTAACACCGTAGTTTGTGCGCCCAGCCCTCTGCCGCACGTGCGATTGCCGACCCGGGATCAGGGGACTCCAGCCCTGCAGCAGCGATGCCGCGCGACACGCTGACGATCAACCCGCCACCGGCCACGCCGGCGGCCTGACCCGTCGTCGCTGGACCATGGGTCAGTACTGCCTGGAGGTCCCCGCCCTGCGCTCCGAGCCCGGGAACCAGGAACGGAAGGGCCGGCGCTTCCGCGCGGATCTTGGCAAGCTCCCCCGGCCCGGTTGCGCCAACCACCAACCCCACCCGGTCACCTGTGGCGGCCCATGCCGTGGCCCGACGCGCCACGTGTACGTAAAGTGGTTCGCCGTGTAGCGGGAGGTCCTGGAACTCGCCTGCGCCGGCGTTGGAGGTCCGGCACAGGATGAAGACGAATCGATCGCTGCGCTCCAGTAACGGCGCGATGGCCTCACGGCCGAGGTACGGGCTGGCCGTGATGGCGTCGGCGCCGAGCGAGTCAAACAGTGCGACGGCCTGGCGGGCAGACGTTGAGCCGATATCGCCGCGCTTTACATCGGCGATGAACGGGATGTCGGTGGGCATGACCGCCCGCACCCGCTCCAGCGCGGCGATGCCTTCGCTCCCGAACGCCTCGAAGAAAGCGACGTTGATCTTGATCGCCGCAGCGAACGGGGAGGCAGCCTCGATCAGCAGGCGGCTGAAGGCCTCGATGCCGGCAGCGTCCGGGCTGAAGCCATCGGGCAATGCCCCTGGGTCAGGGTCGATCCCAAGACAGAGATGGGTCCGCACTCGCTCGACGCGCCGGGCGTGGCGCTCGAGGAATGATCCGGCCTGGTTAGCGGCGGGCCGTTGCGAACTGCTGCTGACGGCGACGCTCATCCCACTCGTGCCAGCTGACCAGCAAGGCGCTGGCGTTGAAGATCGACGAATAGGTACCCGAGATGATGCCGATGACCATGGCGAAAACAAACGCCCTGATTGCGTCGCTCCCGAACAGCAGCAGGGCGAGCAGCACGATCACCGTCGTCAGCGACGTGTTGAGCGACCGCCCAAGCGTCTGGAGGAGACTGTGGTTGACGATCGCCGCGAACGGTTCGCCGGCGTGCCGAATTCGGTTCTCGCGGACTCGGTCGAAGACGACGATCGTGTCATGCACCGAGAAGCCGATCACGGTCAGCATCGCGGTCACGAACAGCGCGTCGATCTCGAGGCCGATGAAGGTTCCCAGGATTGCGAAGATGCCGACAACGACGATCACGTCGTGGATCAATGCCGCGATGGCGGTGGCGCCCATGCGGACATCCGCAAAGCGGAACGTGACCCAGCCGAGGATTCCAGCCGAGCCGAGGATCAGCAGCCAGATCGCCTGTTGGGCAATCTCATTACTGACGACCGGACCGATGTTGGCCTCCTGCCGTACATCATCGATCGGCCCGAAGCGCTCTTCGAGCGCGAAGCGGAGCTCGGCCAGCTTACCCTCGGTCGGCAGCCCGATGATGCCGCCGAGGCCGGGCGATGGTGACGGGCCAACGCCTGGCGAGCCTGACGGGGCCACGGATGGCGACGCGCTTGGCGCGGCTGATGGACTGGCGGCAGGCGACGCGCTGGAGCCCGGCGACGCGCTGGAGCGCGGCGTGGCGCTGGCCGATGGCGTCCCACTCGGGCCCGGTGACACCGACGCAGCGGGAGAGCCGCTCGCCCCAGGTGAACCACTCGCGCCGGGCGAGGCGCTCGGCTGGGGGGTCGGGCTGGGCAGCTCGGTAAGACCGATCTGAATGGTCCGGATCAGCACGTACTCCACGTCGCCTGTGGTTGTTATCGCCGCGGTGCCTGGGAGGCCGTGCTCCTCCATCACCGCCTGGACCGCGGTCGTGGAGGGCGTGCCGTCGCGAAAGTGGATCTCCCAGACGGTGCCGCCGGTGAAATCGATCGAGAACTTGAGGCCGGCCTTGCCGTTTGTGAGCGGCCCCAGGGCGATGAAGATCAGCCCCGGGATCATGATCAGTGCGCTGAAGATGTAGAACCAGCGGCGTCTTCCGACTATGTCAAACACTGATGCCCGCCTCGCGCGAACGTCCGCGCGGGGTGGCGATCGTGAACTCGTCCTCCTCTACTCCGAAGAACGAGGCGCGTCGCGCCCACGGCTGCCGGACGAGCCAGCGCAGCACCTCGCGGCTGACCGTGATCGCGGTGAACATCGAGACGAGTACGCCGATGATCAGCACCAGGGCGAAGCCGCGGATAGTGGCCGAGCCGAAGTAGAAGAGGATCCCGGCGGTGATGATGCTCGACATGTTCGAGTCGAAGATGGAGTTCCACGCCCTGTTGAAGCCGGCCTCCACGGCCGACACGAGGGTCTTGCCGGCGCGCAGCTCTTCCTTGGTTCTCTCGAAGATGAGGATGTTGGCGTCGACCGCCATACCCACCGAAAGCACGAATGCCGCAACTCCGGCAAGAGTCAAAGTGACCGGGATGAGCCGGAAGATGGCGAACACGATCAACGCGTAATAGATCAACGCGATGCAGGCCACCAGGCCGGGCAGCCGGTAGTGGATGAGCATGAAGATGAACACGATCGCGATGCCGATCGCGCCGGCAAGGATGCTCTGCTGGAGGAAGTTCAGGCCCAGAGTCGGACTGATCCGGCTGAAGCTGACCTCCTCGATCGCGTTCGGCAATGCGCCATATCGGAGCACGGTGACGAGCTGGTTGACCTCGGCCTGGGTACTGAAATTGCCGGAGATCTGAGCTTTACCACCGAAGCTGGTCGCCTGGATGGTGGGCGCCGATTCAACGATGCCGTCCAGGACGATCGCGAACTGCTCCTGGTAATGCTGCCTGGCGTATTCATCGAAGATGCGCGCGCCCTCGTCCCGGAGCGTGATGTCGACCGCGCGCAGGCCCGTCTGGGTGAAGCCGGCGGCCGCGCTCGCGATCTGATTGCCGCTGAAGATCACCCTCAGGTCCGGTGGGATCCGCGCCCCCGGGACGACCTCGTTCGCACGCGCCGGCGGCACCTCTACGAAATCGAGCCGCCCGGTAGATCCGATCAGAGCGCGCACCTGTTCGACGTTGGTGACGCCAGGTATCTCGACCACGATCCGGTCGCTGCCCTGGGTTTGGACAATCGGCTCGGAGACGCCGTACTGGTTGATGCGGTTCTCGATGATCGAGCGGATGTCGACCAGCGTGGCCGCGTTGATAGGCGAGGTCTCGGTCGGCAGGGCGCGGTACTCGCCTCGCAGGCCACCCTGCAGGTCGAGGCCCAGGCGCGTGTCGATGCAGCCGCTTGTCGCTGTCGGCGGGGCACACAGTTCGTCCGTGAATGGACGGCTCAGGCGGACAAAGTCAATCGCGAGCGCGGCGAGACCGACGACCACAATGAGAACGGGTAGGAAGCGACGCATCGGCCGGGACTATAGCAAGCGATCCCCGATCGGGCCGGAGGGTGGCGGTGTCGGTGGATTCGTCAGGCGTTGAGGCCGGCGTGGATCCTCTCGGCCAATGTTCGGCTGATGCCCGGTACCGCGGCGATCTCGTCGACCGTTGCCGAGCGCATCTGGCGGGTCGAGCCGAACACTCGTAACAGGGCTCTCTTGCGGGTCGGGCCGACCCCGGGTAGCTCGTCCAGCACCGACTTCGTCTGTGACTTCGCGCGCAGCTTGCGGTGGTAGGTGACGGCGAAACGGTGTGCCTCGTCGCGCAACCGCTGAAGCAGGTACAGGGCCTGCGAGTTCGCGGGCAGCACCAACGGCTGGGGCAGGCCGGGCATGAATATTTCCTCGCGCTCCTTGGCCAGGCCGATCACGGGCATGTCGTGCAGGCCGAACTCGTCGAGGACTCCGCGCGCCGCATTGACCTGGCCAAGGCCGCCGTCGATTACGACCAGGTCGGGCAGCCGCCAGCGCAGCTCTTCGGCTACGCCCTCCTCCGCCTCGAGCGCGCGGTAGAAGCGGCGCCGCAGCACCTCGCGGTGGCTGGCGTAGTCGTCGGTGCCCACAACTGACTTGACCCGGAAGCGGCGGTACTCACCACTCCTCGGCCGGCCCTCCTCGAACACGACCATGCTGCCGACCGTGCTCGTGCCCTGGATCGTGCTGATGTCGTAGCACTCGATGCGGAGTGGCGGCCCGGAGAGGCCCAGGGCAGCGGCGAGCTCTTCGAGCGCGGCGAGCGTCTTGCCCTGGTCGGCCATCCACCGGGCCTGCTCGCGGGCAAGCGTCTCAGACGCGTTTCGTGCAGCCAGGTCCATCAACGCCCGCCCCTCCCCGCGTTGCGGCACAGCCAGCGACACGCGCTTGCCGCGCCGCGCTTCGAGGAATGCGGTCAGCTCAGCCGCGTCCGCCGGCAAATGCGGCACGAGGATGCGCGGCGGGATGGAGGTCGCGGCCGCGTAGTACTGCTTGATGAACGCGGAGAGTGCCTCGTCATCGGTCGAATCGCCCACGTTCTCGAGCAGGAAGATGTCGCGCGCAATCGTCGTCCCGTCGCGGATCGCGAACAGCTGGACGGCGCCGCCGCCGCCCGATCGGGAATAGCCCAGTACATCGAGCTCTGTTCGGGCGAAGCCAGCCATCTTCTGGCTTTCCATCGTCCGCTCGACTGCGCGCAGCTTGTCGCGCATGTCCGCGGCGCGCTCGTAATCGAGCGCATCGGATGCCTGTGCCATCTCGTCGCGCAGGCGGCGGACGACCAGCTCCTGGCGGCCCTCGAGGAAGAGCATCACCTGCTCGATGTCGGCGCGGTACTCCGGCTTCGAAATGGCCTCGATGCACGGCCCCTGGCAACGCTTGATGTGGTACAGCAGGCACGGCCTGGGAAGCGCGCGCCGGCCATCCTTGATCTCGATCGTGCAGGTCCG
>CAZXLP010000030.1:11746-12257 GCA_964642085.1 uncultured Anaerolineaceae bacterium | reverse complement strand
CCCAGGTCACGACCGGATGGAACTCCGACTTCTCGGTCCCTCCCCGGTAGTCGTTGGTGGCGACCGAGAACGTCGTCACGGTCTTTCCGGACGCCAGCTTGCGCGACTCAGGGTCGCGCGTCAGCCGTCCCGTGAGCACAACACGGTTCATACCGCAAATACCTCCTGACCAGCCCGTTGGGGCTCGGCCTGCGTAGTCGGCGGACGGCGGGAACTTGACGGTCAGACGATAGGTGGCGCCAGTTGTCAGCCGCTTATCTGTGTATTCACCACCGATCACCAATACGCGAGAGAGCTACCAGGACGAATCGAAAGCGGCGGTGACCACTGGTCACCGCCGCCCTTTAGTTGGTTGTGGGAGTGGTCGTCCGTTAGGCGACCGCCCCGCTCAGCTCGCTTGAACGCTACACCTCGACAGTCGGATCGTCGCCGTCGGACGTGTCGTCCTCGCTCCCGGTGTCGTCACCATCGCTCGTATCGTCGTCGCCGACGGTAGGCTCAGTGTCCGCGG
>CAZXLP010000030.1:0-11646 GCA_964642085.1 uncultured Anaerolineaceae bacterium | reverse complement strand
TCGGCTCAGTGTCGACGGTAGGCTCAGTGTCCGCGGTCGGCTCAGTGTCGACGGTAGGCTCAGTGTCCGCGGTCGGCTCAGTGTCGACGGTCGGGACGGTCGGCTCGTCGACAGTCGGGACGGTTTCCTCGTCGACGGTCGGCTCAGTGTCGACGGTCGGGACGGTCGGCTCGTCGACGGTCGGGACGGTTTCCTCGTCGACCGTCGGCTCAGTGTCGACGGTCGGCTCGTCGACGGTCGGCTCAGTGTCGACGGTCGGGACGGTCGGCTCGTCGACGGTCGGGACAGTCGGCTCGTCGACGGTCGGGACAGTCGGCTCGTCGTCCTCGTCCACGCTGACGACCACGGCATCGTCACTTTCGTCGAAGCGCCGAAATGCCGTCTCGTTCGGAGCCGACTTAAAGCCGTCGGCGCTGAAGGCGAGCCCCACGCCAGGAGCGCTGAGGGCGTAGGCACCGGCGAAAGTCAACAGTGCGAGCCGTCGTGGTTTCATGGATTCCCTCCCGATCGTGAATGAGTCCTGAATGAAGGCCCACCGTACGTGCCGCTACGGCCATCGGACGAGGGAGCAATGAGTACTACTGGCCGTGACTCACAAACCCCCGGTAATGGGGATAGGTTCGCTTTGGTCGGTTAAGTCACCGGACCCGTCTACGAAGGCGCTTGATCGCCTCCTCACGCGATGCGGGCAACAGCGTTTCCAATTCGTCGCTCAGCTGCTGGATCGACGGCCGCGCTGACGGCTCGCGCTGCAGGCAGCGCGACAGGAGGTCGCGCAACACGGTGGGCACGCGGGGGTGATACGGCCGTGGGTCCTCGGTCAGCTGCGTCGCTGCCTCCCCCGGACCAGCACGGCGGAACGGGCGATGACCGTTCGCTGCCTCATACAGCGTCGCCCCCAGGCCCCACACGTCGCTCCATGGGCCGGATCCGGATAGCGAGCCATCGATCGCCTGCTCCGGAGCCATGTATGCCTCTGTTCCCATCGGCCCACTCAGCGCGGCAAGCTCATCCTGCCGACGCGCGATGCTCATGTCGATCAGGCGCGGCGGCGCGCCCATGATCACGTTCTGCGGTTTCACGTCGAGATGGACGAGCCCCTCGTTGTGCATGTACGCGAGGGCGGAGCCGATCTCGAGCCCGAGTGGCACGAGCTGCTCGTGGCTCAGCGCTCCGAAGCGCCGGACAAGGGTCGACAGGCGGGGACCGTCGAGAAACTCCAGCATGAGGTAGGGCCATTCGCCGATGGTGTCTTCGTCGAACAGTCTGACGATGGCGGGATGAGCGAGGCGTCGAAGTGTTGCTGCTTCCCGACGCATGGCCTGCCGCGCCCTGGTGCTGTCGATCTGGTCGCGGCGGAGCATCTTCAGGACGACCGGCGCGGATAGATGATCGTCCCAGCCGAACCACGCCTCGAACCTGTCGCCTCCGCCCATCAGGCGCACCGCTGTGCGGCCCTCAGCGACCTGGGCGCCCGGCTCGAACGCCCAACTGGTCGGACGCGCTTCCTCGACTGCGTGCATCACTGGGTCAGACTGGCTGCCGCAGGCAGTCCGGGCAACTGAGACGATCGTCCGCCGGCCGTGGCTCCATCGCGAACTCGCCGGGCGCGAGCAGCCGCCTCTATCAGTGGTCTACCCGCGTTGCGCGCTCGTCTCGTGCCTAGCTAGCCGTCCTCGTCGTCCTCCTGGAACACCACGTCGCGCCGGCGGCGGATGGCGGGGAGGACGGTGGCGACGAGAAACACGACACCGACGATCAGTAGCACGGCCGAGATGGGCCGCTCGAAGAAGATCGCCGGGTCGCCGCGCGAGATGATCAGCGCCCTGCGCATGTTCTCCTCCAGAAGCGGACCGAGCACGAAGCCGAGCAGCAACGGTGCCGGCTCCGCCCCGAACTTGACCAGGAAGTAGCCGACGACCCCAAAGAACGCGATGGCGAAGATGTCGTACGCGTTGAGCCCGATGGAGAAGGTTCCGATCGCGGCAAAGGCGACGATCGCCGGGAACAGGATCTTGTACGGGATCGCCAGCAGCCTGACCCATATGCCGATCAGCGGCAGGTTGAGCAGCACGAGGAACAGGTTGCCCACCCACATCGACACGATCAGGCCCCAGAACAGGGCCGGCTGGGTGTTGATGACGTTCGGCCCCGGGGCGATGCCGTGGATGATGAACGCGCCGATCATCAGCGCCATGACCGGGTGAGCGGGCAGGCCCAGGGTCAGCAGCGGGATGAAAGACGTCTGAGCGGCAGCGTTGTTGGCTGACTCCGGCCCGGCCACGCCCTCGATCGCCCCGTGGCCGAATTCCTTCTTACGACGCGAGATCCGCTTCTCGAGCGAATACGAGCTGAACGACGCGAGGATGTGTCCTCCGCCGGGCAGGACACCGAGCGCCGATCCGACCACGGTCCCACGGACGATCGGAGCGAACATGCGACGCAGATCCTCGCGCGTCGGCCACAGCCCACTGACAGCCTTGACGACGACCGTCCTGGTTCGCTCGCCCTCCAGGTTGCGCAGGATCTCGGCGACCCCGAAGAGGCCGACCGCGAGCGACACGAAGTTGATCCCGTTGTACAGATCCAGCACGCCGAAGGTGAAACGCGGTACGCCGGTGGCGACGTCCTGTCCGACTGATGCCAGCAGCAATCCGAGGACGATCATGGCCAGTGCCTTGAGGGTTGATCCACGGGCGAGTGCGATCGACGTGATCAACCCGAGAAGGACGAGCGAGAAGTACTCCGCCGGCCCGAAGTTCAGCGCGGCGCGGGCGAGCGGTGGCGCGAAAAGTGCGACCAATAGCGTGGCCACGCTGCCGGCAAAGAAGGATCCGAGGGCAGCCGCCGCCAGCGCCGCGCCGGCGCGCCCCTTGAGAGCCATCTGGTGGCCGTCGATCGCGGTGACCGCGGCCGACGATTCGCCGGGCAAGTTGATCAGGATGGCCGTCGTCGAGCCGCCGTACTGGGCACCGTAGTAGATGCCGGCGAGCATGATCAGCGCGGAGACCGGCTCCAGGTTGAAGGTGACCGGCAGGAGCAGTGCGATTGTCGCCGTCGGCCCTATCCCGGGCAGCACCCCGACGGCCGTTCCGAGCACGACCCCGATGAAGCAATAGACGAGGTTCTCGAGCCGCAGCGCGGTCTCGATGCCGAGGCCCAGGTTGCCGACCAGGTCCATGCGGGCTTCCTAGAGTCCCAGGAAGCCGAGCCAGGGCCCGAACAGCGGCAGCCGAAGCTGGAGCCCGACGATGAAGATCAGCATGGAGGCGACGGTCAGCCCGGCGGCGATTAGGACGGCGGTGACGAAAGAGATGCGCACGCTGCTCAATGCCGCGAGAAGGATGGTGATGAACAACGAGCCAACGACACCGAGGTTGCGGACGGTCAGCCCGAAGAAGATGAAGGCGATTGGCAGGAACACGAGCGCGCGCCACGGCACGGTCCCCAGCGGCTCTTCGCGCTCGGCGACGAAGCCGCTGCCGACGACGAGCACGCCGAGCAGGACAAGCATGCCGCCCAGCAGCAACGGCAGGAAGCCAGGGCCCATCTGCAAGGGCGTGCCGATGTCGTAGTCGACCATCGCCGCGACGGCGAAAGACAGCCCGAAAATGATGAAGATCCCGCCCGCGAGGATGTCGGCCAAGGCCTTTCTGAGCGCCTGGCGCCTATCCACGTGGCCCGTTCACCTCGCGGCTGATTTGCCCCGGCGGAGCGTCTAGTGCCGCCCCGCCGGGGAGACTGGGTGTGGGGTCAGGAGCTCGCGGGTGACGCCGGCGCCGGCGTCGGCGCAGGGTCAACAATGGGCGCCCACAGCTGGATCTGCTGCTCGAGAAGCGTTCTGTGCGCGTCCGACGTCGCCTGGTCTTGCGCTACCGGGGCGGCGCCGAGCGTGGCCAGGCGGTCGATCACCACCTGATCCAGCAGCGCCGCCTGCAGCGCCGTTGTCAACGCCTGCACGACGTTGTCGGGCGTTCCGTCCGGCACATACAGCCCATGCCATACGCCGACCTGGATGCCGGGGAAGCCGGCCTCTGCGGTCGTTGGCAGGTCGGGCAGCGAGGCCACCCTTTCAGCCGTCGTCACGGCGTAAGCCTTGACCTCATTGGAGAGGATGTACTCGCTCGTGTTGGTGGTCTGGTCGCACATGAAGTCTACGTGGCCGCCCAGAAGGTCGGTGAGCGCGGGCTCGGTGCCGCCGTATGAAGCCTCGGTCAGGTCGAACCCGGTCGCGTCCTCGAAGAGCAGCCCACACAGGTGCGACGCGGCGCCGATGCCGGCGTTGGCGTACGTCACCGTATCGAGGTTGGCCCCAACGTAGTCGACCAATTCCTGCATCGTGTTCGGTTCGAAGTCTGGCCGGGCGATGATCGTCATCGGCACCTCGGTCACGAGGCCGATTGTCTCGAAGTCCTCGAGTGGGTCGTAGCTCAGCTCCGGGTATAGCGCCGGCGCGGTCGACATGCCGATGTGGTGCATCAGCACGGTGTAGCCGTCGGCCGGTGCCTGGGCCACCTGCGCCGCCGCGACCGTGCCACCGGCGCCGGCGACGTTCTGGAAGACGATCTGCACGCCCAATTGCTCGGCCATCGGCCCGGCGACGAGCCGCGTCACGGTGTCCGTCGGGCCGCCGGCCGCGAACGGCACGACGAATGTGATGCTGGTCGTCGGGTATTGGACGCCTGTGGCGGGCGCGCCGGTTGTGCCCGGTGAGGCCCCTGTCCCTGGGCTCCGCCCTGGTGTTGCACCCGGTTGGCCCTGGCAGGCCGCAAGCAGTGCCGCGGCGGCGATCACGGCAGCCGGTCGGAGCCGCGCAACCGAGATCAGAGATCCTGATGTCATGGCTGGTCCTCCTCCTTGCCCCAAAGCGCTCGGGACGGGACGCAATCTAACACCCTGACGGACCGAATGGGTCCTTTCGCTCGTGTAACCGCGTCGACCGCGGGTTCGCCCCCGCCCTCATGGGCCGCCGGCGTGCCACCACTGGCGCAGCGAGGTGCAGCGGCCGCGGTCGTCGAGCGCTACGACCAACACCCCGTCGCGAGCGCGCGAACCGCTCGCCACGCGCCAGTGCGCGACGCCGTAGGTGTCTCCGGCGCCGAGCACCTGCGCCGCGAACGATGCCGCCGGCCACCCCAGGAATTCGGCGGCGAAGTGGTCGCGAATCGCGCGCCGGCCGCGGATCAGCTCGTCAAACGGTGTCTGTTGCAGCGTCGCGCCAACGGCGAACAGTGAAGCGAGCGCGTCGGCGTCACCGGCCTCCCACGCGTCTCCAAGGGCAGTAATCCAGCGGCTGACCTCGTCGAGACGGCTCGCGCTGCGGGCCACGGATCGCGTCAGCGCTTCAGTTCGACGGCTGGCAGCTCGTGGATCTGACGCGCGGCGCGGATGCCCGACTCGAGCGCTCCCTGGATCCATGCGTGGTAAAGCGAGCAGTGCTCACCGGCGAAATAGACCCTTCCCTCGGGCTGCAGGATGGCCGACTGGAGCGACGTCTGCTGCTCCGGCGCGAACAGCGCGAACGCGCCCCGGGCCCAGCGATCGCCGTACCAGGCGTGAGATGCTCCGACTTCGAACTCCTGCCGGATCCGCGGATGGATCTGCTCTACGTCGTCGAGCGCTTCCTCGATCCGCGTTTCCTCGTCCATGGCGCCCCACTGGAGGGCGTCCTGGCCCCAGGTATAGGAGGCGAGCAGCACTCCCCGCCGGGTCGACTCATCGCTGGGCGGGTAGTTCAGCCGCCTGACCGGCAGGTCGGTCACCGTCGCTCCGGCGACGATGCCGTCCTCGTGCTCCCAGAACCGGTCGCGGACCTGGAGCAGAATCTTGGTCGAAGCGTGGTAGTTGAGCTGCCGGATCGCCCGCTCCTTCTCGCGTGAGAAGCGGTGCTCGATCGGCCGCAGCACGGAGAACGGCACGGTGCAGATCGCGTAGTCGCCGGTGAACTTCATGAGGTCCGGGCCGACCCGACATTGCAGGGTCACCGACTCACCGTCCTGCTGGATCGCTCGGACCTCGGTGCCGAAGCGCACGACATCCTGAAGCTCGGCATAGAAGGCATTGGGCAGCGCGTCCATGCCGCCGACGATCGTGCTCATGTC
The DNA here is from genome assembly GCA_964642085.1 of uncultured Anaerolineaceae bacterium. GTDB lineage: Bacteria > Chloroflexota > Limnocylindria > Limnocylindrales > CSP1-4 > JALYGJ01. The sequence goes on along the minus strand of CAZXLP010000030.1, from coordinate 5,545 downwards.
GACGTACGCGCCGCCCAACTCCTCGCGCAGCACCTCGACGAACGAGTTGTGCAGGTCAGACTCGACGAAGTTCATCACCGCGTAGAACTCGATCGCACCCTCACTGAAGCCGCGCGCCTTCAGGAACTCGTAGAGCGAGTACTCGTCGTAGCGGCGGACGATCTCCGGCCAGGCCTGCTCACCATCGTTCTCGACCATCGCCTTGATATCGGCGATCGCGTCGGCCCACAGCGCATCGGCCGATCGACCGTGCTCGGTCGGCGCGAGATTGAAGGGCAGCCGCTCCGGATGCTCGTTTGCCTCCGTGGCAGTCATCCGTTGCCCGGCGATGTAGACGAGCCCCTTCGGGTTGCCCATCACGAACGGGCGCAGCTCCAGCCCGAACAGGCGGCAGTACTCCATCGTCAGGTCGTGCGAGCGCGGGATGCGCATCGCGCCCGCCTCGGCGTACAGGCCGGGTGCGAACGAGCGCAGTGTGTAGATGCGGCCACCGACACGGCTCTGCGCCTCGAGCACGACCGGCTGGTGCCCCTGGCGCTTCAGCTCGTAGGCGGCCACGAGCCCGGCCATGCCGCCGCCGATGATCAAGACGCGCTTGCCCGGCTGCGTCCGCGACTCGAGGCCCTCGCGTGGGACGTCCAGGACGTCGCGCGGCACCGGTGGCGCCTCGTCCGGCGGTGGCTGGCCACTGGGATCCGCTTTCGACTGCTCGGCGGCCAGGGACTCGATCTTGTCGCCCGACGTCCAGCGCGGTTCGTCGCTCATCGGGCCACCACGCGCTCGCGCTCCTGGTCAGTCAAATCGTTCCTCCTTTGTCACCAGCGTAAGCCTTCGCGAATACTGCCGAACTCATTCGCAGGGACTTGACGGTCGCTCCATACTCACACTTGCCAGGGGGGAATGAGGAGAGTTTCTGTGGTAGCTCCTGGTTCTGTGACACAGATGTCGCGTTCGCCGCTGGCGTGCGGCCTGCGGGTTGCCGCAGGCCTGATGCTCGCTGCGGTGGTGGCGCCCGTCGCCGTAGGCGGCCAGCTCCCCGGGTTGACCGCCGAGGACATCGCCGCCCTGAGTCGTCACTTCACCGAGCGCCTGGAGCTCAACTCGGCCAACGCCGAGACACTCGCTGACGCAGCCCTCCTCGACGGATCGGAGGACTTTTTCACTTCCGTACCCGAATACCCGCTGTTCGCGCCTTCATGGGGCGACATTCGCGCGGAGATCACCTGGGAGGTCGATCTCGCCCAGTCGTTCACCATGAACCAGACCTGCGGCGAGACGGGCGTGATGTGCCCGCAGGGCATGGAGCAGCCCGCCAGCGGGACCTACTACGCCTACACCTGGATGTCGCTCGACGAGATCCAGAGCGGAGTCGACCTCCAGACCTCCTTTGGCGTTGCCGCCTTCGACGAGGATCCACTGAGCGGCGCTCGCGCCGCGCCGTGGCGCTCCGAGGTCGAGAACGACCTGTTCGAGGGCATGAACCTTGCCTTCGAGTTCCAGGCCCGCGCTTCGAGCGACTTCGTTCTCTGGCGGATGGCCTACGACCCGGACGGCGAGAACAACTTCATCTACGAGGACACGGGGGCGTTTGGCATCCTCGACGGGCGGTTCGTCACCGCCTTCATCCCCGAGGAAGAGTGGGAAGGAGTTATCAACGGCCGTTACTTCGGCCACTATGCCGAGCGTGCTGGCGGCATCGGCGCCGACAGCTACCCGAACATCGACCAGCCGGCCCTCTCCTACAACCCGCTGGCGATCCCCCACCTCGTCATCCCTGCCCTCACGCTGCCGCCCACCCCTAGCCCGGCGCCCTCGCCATCGCCCGTCCCCTCGCCCACTCCCTCGCCCACTCCCTCGCCAACGCCTACGGCCGCCTCGCCGGCGGCGACGGCGCCGGCCAGCCCCGACGGCGGCGGCGCAGGCCCGATCGTGGCGACTCCCTCGCTGATCAGCTTCGAGCTCCTGGTCATGCTGCTTCTCCTGCTCCTGATATTGCTGCTGATCCTGGGATTCTTCTTCTGGCGCCGCGCTCAACCGCGGCAGCCCACAGGCGCCGCGCAGACATCGGAGGTCCCCACCGGCGGCGTGATGCAGGGTCCCACGCAGGAGCGTCCCCGCCGCGACCTGAAGCCGCCACCGCCCCCTCCCGTCGAGTACGTCGAGTGCGACTGGGCTGCCTACTACGAGCGCGCCGGCGCTCCGCCGCTCATCCTGCGTCCGGCGAACGGCGTGGAATGCTGCGTCTACCGCGTCTTGCTGGTGAGCACCGTCGAGCGTCGCGAGATCGTGACCCGCGGCCGACAGGAGCAGACGGGCGGCGAGTCTTCGCCCATAGATCGGCTCCGGCTGCCCCACGCCGGCACGTGGGTCAGCGGTCTTGATCTTGGCGCCGAGGCGCAGGCGCGCAGCGGCCCACAGGGCAGGCTCGACTGGATGCAGGGGATGGGCCAGCTCGGCGGCGGGTCGGGCGTGGCGGACGCTGCCGAGGGAACGGGTGCGTCTGTGGACTCGTCGGGCAAGCAGCCGGTTGACGTTGCCGCCCGCATCGACCACTCCGAGGTTACGGGGGTGAGCGTGACGCTGGAGAGCAAATGCCCCGGCCACCAGACGACGTACGAACTGAACGGCTACACCGAGGTGAAGCTGGAGGCCAACCTCGAGTGCACCAACACCGACCAGCCGCCATGCCCGGTGGAGCTGACCGGCTCGGGCTACCTGATTACCGAGGTGAACGGGACGATCGCCTACCGGGCCACGATCTCAGCCGGCAACGACCCTGACGAGGAGGGCGCGGGGGTGGCCTTGGGCGCGCACGATCACGCCGAGCGCGACCGGGAAGACTTCAGTCGGACGGAGGCCAACCAGGACTACGCGACGGTCCACGTCGATGCGGTCGGCTTCGACGTCTACCAGACGGCCGTGCTCGACGCCGGTCAGATGGTCCCGCCACAGGTCTGGCCACGGACCGAGCGGGTGAGTGTGCTGGCCAGCGCGTCAACGACCCACATCTTCTCGGTAAAAACGAACATGCAGCGCACCGAGTGCCTCGACGGCCCGTGCACCGTGGGCGCGGTCTGCCACTGCGACCCGGCGCTCGTGCTCCGCCTCGAAGGTGGATCGGCGACCATCGAGGTAGACAGCAGCACCTTCACGCTAGGACGACCGACAGACCTGACGGCGGGCAAGGCCACGCCATGGGAGGCCGGCTGAACCCACGCTGAGCGGTCAGGCGATTTCGGCGACCGACTCGAAGGCCTCTGGCGCCTCGTGGATCTCCTTCGCCGCCCGGATGCCCGACTCGAGGGCTCCCTGGATCCAGGCGTGATAGAGCGACGTGTGCTCTCCGGCAAAGTGGATCCGACCCTCCACAGCCACGATCGACTCCTGCAGGCGTGACTGCTGCTCGGGCTCGAACAGCGCGAAAGCGCCGCGTGCCCACGGGTCGTCGTACCAGTTCTGGACGGCGCCGACCTCGAATTCTGTCGTGATCGAGGGATGGATCTGGGCGACGTCCTCGAGCGCCTGCTCGATCGTGTCCTCGGCATCCATGGCACCCCAGCGCAGAGCGTCCTGGCCCCATGTGTAGGAGGCAAGCAGCGTCCCCCGTTCGTCATTTGGATCCGAGTACGACGGGTAGCAGATGCGCCTGATCGGCAGATCGGTCACCGTCGTCCCGCCGACGATGCCGTCCTCCCGCTCCCAGAAGCGGTGCCGGACCTGGAACAGGATCTTGCCTGACGCGTTGTAGTTGAGCTCGCGGATCGCCTTCTGCTTCGGCCTCGAGAACGGCGTGCCCAGGATCTCGATGTCACGCAGCACCGAGAACGGGATGGCGCAGATGGCGTAGTCGCCGGTCACCGATGCCCGGCCGGCGGGGCCTTTGTAGTGGACCGTCACCGATTCCGGGTCCTGCTCGATGGCGGTCACCGCGGCGCCGAAGCGGACGTTGAGCTTGAGATTTTCGTAGAAGGCCTGGGGCAGCAGGTCCATGCCTCCGGCGATCTCCTGCATGTCCTCGAACGAGCGGCCGACGATCTCGCGCAGCTGCTCGACGACTGCGGCGTTCATGTTGGACTCGCGGAAGCTCATGACGCCGTAGAGCTCTATTGCGCCTTCGCTGAAGCCGCGCATGACGAGGAACTCGCGGGTTGAGTACTGGTCGAACTCGTGCAGCAGGGCGTCAAGAGAGCCCGCACCGCCCTCTTCGTAGCGCTGCTTGAACTCGCTCGTCGCCTCGTTCCAGAGATCGGTCCATGTCTTGCCGCGCTCGTGATCGGCAAGCTCGAATGGGAGCTTGTCGGGGTTCGCGTCGGCCTCCGCCACGGTCATCCGCGATCCATTGATGTGCACGAGCGTCTTGGGATTGCCCATCACGAATGGCCGCAATTCGAGGCCAAAGAGGTCGCAGTAGGCCAGCGTCAGGTCATGCACGCGCGGGATGCGCATCGCCCCGGCCTCAGCGTACAGCCCGGGCGCGAAGTCGCGGATGGTGCGCACGCGGCCGCCGACGCGGTGCTGTGCCTCGAGGACTAGCGGCTCATGACCCTGTCTGCGCAGCTCGAACGCAGCCACCAGGCCGGCGATCCCGCCACCGATGATGATCACCCTCTTGGCCGGTTGCGGCCGCGACTCGAGGCCTTCGGCGGCAGTCGCCACCACCTCGTCAGAGACGGGCGGCGTAGACTCGGGCGACGGAGCCCCCGACATCTCCGATTCGGCGGCGGCTGACGGCTCTTCGGTCACGTTCCCTCCGGTCTGTTTGCGCAGCTGCGGCGCGAGTCTAGCGGTCGCTCTTGAACAGGTCCCGCCTGGGCAATCGGGTCCGATGAGCCACTTCTCGGGCGGCCGACGAACGGCTCATTCCCGCCCTCACCAGGCGGTCCACTTCCGCGCGGGCAGCCTCAATGCTCATCGTGGGTGCCGCGCCGGCATCCTCGGTCCTGCCGGCAACGACGATCGTCACTTCGCCGCGCACGGTTTCCTTTGCCGCGCGCTCGGCCAGCTCGGCGAGAGTGCCGCGCCAGGTGTCCTCGTGGAGCTTCGTCAGCTCGCGGCAGAGCGCGGCAGGCCGCTCGCGGCCGCACGCGTCGACAAGGTCAGCCAGGGTCGCGGCCGAGCGTCCGGGTGCCTCGAACAGGATCGTTGTGCGCTCGTCGGCGCAGATCCGCTCGAGTCGCGCGCGGCGGTCCGAGCCGCGCCTGGGCAGAAAGCCCTCGAACGCCCAGCGCGCGCTGGGCAGCCCGCTGGCGACGAGCGCGGCGAGAACCGCCGAGGCACCGGGGATGGGCACGACGCGGCCTCCGCGCGCGGCCCATTCAACGACCAGGTCGGCGCCGGGGTCGCTCACCAGCGGGGTCCCTGCATCGGTGACCAGCGCCAGGTCTGCCCCTGCGGCCATGTGCGCCAGGAGCTCGTCACGGCGCGACGCCGCGCTCCGAGCATGGAAGCTGACCAGCCTGGTGTCGATCGCGTGGCGCGCCCATAGCCTCCGCGTCATGCGCGTGTCCTCGGCGGCGACCAGCGGCACTGCGCGCAGGACCTCGAT
>CAZXLP010000029.1:0-12328 GCA_964642085.1 uncultured Anaerolineaceae bacterium | reverse complement strand
TACTGGATGACGCGCGACCCGCCGCTGAACTGGGTCGGATTGACGTTGCGCTCGTCGGCGCCGAGTCGGGCGTCGAAGACGTCGTTGGCGACGTTGAGGGCGAGGTGGACGGCGGCCGCGCCAATCAATGTGAGCACTGCCGACGCCAGGTCGAACGCACCGTGGGCCGCGGCGATCGCAATCCCGATCGACACTGGCACGAAGGTCGCCGATAGGAACGGCAGCCTCGTGGCACGCAGCGTCAGCCAGCCGAGCGACAGCCGCGGGCGAATCAACCGTCCGGCTTCCGCCGATATGCGAGCGAGGTAGCGGCGGGACTGGCCGACCTGGCGCTCGACGTACTCGGGGAAGGGGACGGTCTGTTCGTCCCAACCCCAGGCGTCGGTCGGCACGAAGGTGATTCTGTCTCGCGGGTTGCGGCCGGCATGGCCCCACACGGTGACGTGCCGCCGCTCGTCGTAGCCGATGCCCGGTTGTGGACGGATGTGGCTGCCGGTCAGGCTGATCTCGGCACCAAGTGGAACATCGAGCCCAACAGGTGGGTCGAAGGTCACGCGGCCGGCCTGAAGGTCGATATCAGCGTCAATCGCCGCGCTCACCGGATAGCCGTCGGGGCCGATCCAGGTCAGCAGCGCAAACGGAAACGCCGTCAACCGCTGCAGCCCCTCGGCCGGTCCGAACTTCGCCACGCCTGAACGGATGTCCATCTCAGGCCTCTCTTCCGCTTGCCGGTGGCGCGGTTGTCACCAGCGGCGCATGCGCCGTGTTTCCATCCGGCCAGTACAGGACGCGTCGCGGAACAACCTCGATCACCGATCGCTCGAAGAACAGCGGAAACGCAACGCGCGACTTCAGGAACTGGAGGATCACCGGCTCCTTGGCCGACCACAGCGGCAGGACCCGTTCCCAGTCGGTGTGCGGATCGCCGTCCACCACACGCGCGTCGCCCTGAATCGTGGCCCGGCCCGGGTGACCGCCGAGCGCCACCGGATCGCTCAAGGACAGGGACACCTGCGGGCCGTCCTTGAGGTGCTCGAGCTTGCGAGAGAAAAGGATGCTCGAAGTCATGAGCACCTTCTCGCCATCCCACAGGGGGATGAGCGGGTAGGTCATCGGCCGACCGTCGCGTCGCACGACTGTCAGCTCGGCCACCAACGCAGCTTCGATCAGCTCGCTGACTGGCTGGGGGATCCAGCTCATTGTTGCTGCCCCGATCCCTTTCCTGCTTACTCGGAATCTGGCGCGCCCCCTGTGGCGCCCCGGTCATAAACTCAGGAGTTGAGAGTAACACCTTTCCTGCAGATGCTCCGCCGAGATCCCATTGTGGCCGTGAGTCAGTTATGCGACTAGAGGCGATTTGTAGTCACCAAACCGACTCACGGACAGGATTGAACACCTCCCACGATCGTGCGCAAGCGGCACGAGGGGCGCCTCGGGAGGCTGCGCTACCATGCGCCGATGCCCACCATGGAGGCCACCCGCGAGCCGCTCATCCGTGCCCGCGGCCTGACCAAGAAGTTCGGCGATTTCACGGCAGTCGACGGCGTCGACTTCGACGTTGCCGCGGGCGAGGCGTTCGGTTTCCTCGGCCCCAACGGTGCCGGGAAGACCTCGACGATGCGCATGATCGGGGCGGTTTCGCCTCGCACCGGCGGGGAGTTGACGGTCCTCGGAAGCGACCCGGATCAGAACGGTCCGCGGATCCGCGCGCGACTTGGTGTCGTTCCCCAATCGGACACCCTGGACACCGAGCTGACCGTCCTCGAGAACCTGATCATCTACGGCCGATACTTCGACATCTCCTACGCCGAAGCGCGCCGGCGGGCAACCGAGCTGCTCGAGTTCGTGCAGCTCAACGACCGCGCCAAAGACCTGGTCGAACCGCTGTCTGGCGGCATGAAGCGGCGGCTCACGATCGCCCGATCGCTGATTAACGAACCCGAGCTGCTACTGCTCGACGAGCCGACGACCGGCCTCGATCCCCAGGCGCGCCACCTGGTGTGGGACCGCCTGTATCGACTCAAGCAGCGCGGAACGACGCTCGTCCTGACTACGCATTACATGGACGAGGCCGAGCAACTGTGTGACCGCCTGGTGGTGATGGACAAGGCGAAGATCGTCGCCGAGGGGTCGCCGCGCGCGCTGATCGAGCAGTACTCCACGCGCGAGGTGCTCGAGCTGCGCTTCCCCGTCGGCGTGCAGGAGACGCTCGACGGTCAGCTCGATGGCCTCGGGGATCGGATCGAGCGTCTGCCAGACCGTGTGCTCGTCTACGCGGCCGATGGCGAGGCGGCAGCCATCGCCGTTCACGAGCGCGGGCTTCTGCCGGAAACGACGCTGGTGCGGAGGAGCAGTCTCGAGGACGTTTTCCTGCGCCTCACCGGCCGGACCCTGGTCGAGTAACGCAAATGAGTGTCGTGGCCGGGGCCCGAAGCGCGGGGCTTCGTATACCTGGCATCCGCAAGCTCGAGCACAGCCTGCTCGTCTATCGCCGCATCTGGCGCGGGACCTTCTTCGGGACGCTCGTCAATCCGGTGCTCTACCTATCGGCGATGGGCGTGGCGCTGGGCAGCCTCGTGCCGACGATGACTGCCTTCGGCGGCGTTGCGTACCTCGTCTTCCTGGCGCCCGGCCTCCTCGCGGCCCAGGCGATGCAGACTGCGTCGATCGAGTCGTCCTGGCCGTTGTTCGCCGGCTTCAAGTGGAACAAGACGTTCGAGGCGATGATCGGCACCCCCCAGGGCGTCCGCGACATCGTGCTGGGTCATCTCTACTGGCTGATCGTGCGCGTTGGGATAGTCACCGGTGTCTTCCTCGCCGTGGCGTTCCTGTTTGGCGCTGTGAACTCCCCCACGGTCATCCTCGCCTGGCCGGCGGCGATCCTGACCGGCGTCGCGTTCGGCATGCCGATGGCCGCCTGGACGGCGTCGCGCAAGACCGAGCAGTCGTTCGCGTTTGTGTTCCGGTTCATCGTCACCCCGCTGTTCCTGTTCAGCGGGACGTTCTTTCCGATCGAGCAGCTGCCCGAGGCGGTTCGCGCCGTCGCTTGGCTCACTCCGTTGTTCCACGGGGTGTCGCTGACGCGGTCGCTGGCCATCGGACATGACCTCAACCTCGTGACGCTGGCGATCCATACGCTGGTGCTGGTCGGCGTCGCGACAGTGGGGACGCTGATCGCGTTTCGGACTTTCAAGAAGCGGCTGGTGGTCTAGGCGTGGCCGTCAACGGCGTCACCCGTGTTCTGCCCTTCGGCAGCCGCCACGCGGTGCACATCCTCGAACGCAACCGCTTCATCTTCCGGCGCGGCTGGATGGTCATCTTCTCCGGATTTTTCGAGCCCGTGTTCTTCCTGCTGGGCATCGGCTTCGGCCTGGGTAGCCTGATCGGGACCGTCACCGGACCCGACGGGACCCAGATCCCGTATGCAGTGTTCGTTGCGCCCGCGCTGCTGGCGACCGCGGCGATGAACGGGGCGGTATACGACTCGACCAACATGTTCTTTCGGCTGCGCTACGAAAAGGCCTATGACGGCATGCTCTCGACCCCCATGAATGTCGGCGACATCGCGCTGGGAGAGGTGATCTGGGCACTCGGCCGCGGCTCGCTCTATGGGCTCGGGTTCCTCGTGGTCATGTTCGTCTTCGGTCTCGTGCCGTCGGCCTGGGGTGTGCTCGCGCTACCGGCGTCGATGCTGATCGGGTTCGCAACCGCAGCGGCTGGCCTCGCGGCAACGACCTTCATGCGCAGCTGGCAGGACCTCGACCTGCTCTTCGTGATCACCCTGCCGCTGTTCCTGTTCAGCGGCACGTTCTTCCCGATTACGACGTACCCCGAGCCGTTGCGCATCATCGTCGAGCTCTCGCCGCTCTATCGAGGCGTGGACCTCGTCAGAGGGCTGACCACTGGCGTACTCGGCTTGAACCTGGTGATCGACGCGATCTACCTGTTCGTCATGGGCGCGATCTTCGTATTCGTCGCGTCGCGGCGCCTGGGGAGGATGCTCCTCAAGTAGTCCGGGCAGCGGCGAGCTACATCACCGCGATGGCGCGTTCCACGGCGAGATCGGAGCGGAGCTGGCGATCCACCAACGCGCGGATGCGGTAGCCGACGCCGACTCCCCGGGCCGAGAACGTCGGCGGAGCATCGGCCGGGACGGGGATGCGGACCGCTACGACCGAGCGAAAAGCCGTCGGATCAAGCTGGGTCGACCAGAGCACCAGACCCTTGATCCCGTTGGGCGCCTCGATGTCGGCCTGGAGCTCCAACCGGCCCGCTCGGCCCCCGCCGGCTCCGGGCCAGTTGACGGTGACTTCGATCTCACTGCCGGCCACGACCGGCGGGATCGGCGAAACGGCGATTGACGCGTCACCGGTCTGCCACGCGTCGAAAAGGGCGCCATCGCCCAGCCTGACTGCGCCTGATCGGAGGTAGTCGATGTTCTGGTCGACGTCGACGAGCGCGGCGAGCCGCTCGTCGCCTCCCATCGAGATATCCCAACGCGCCTCGATCGCCCAGGCAATCAACGCCGTCCCATAGTGCCCCGAGGGAGGTCCGAGCCGCGGTGCCGGCAGTACGAAGTCGGCCTCGAAGGACTGGCCGCTCGAGAGCGAACTGGGCAGAGCCGGCTGGGTGAATGGCAGTTCCTCGAAGAGCTTGCCGTGAATCTCCACCCAATGCTCGCTGCGGGTGACCCTGCCCTCGCTGTCGCGCTCCTCCTTCGACTCCTCGCGCTCGGCGATGAGCGCGCCGACGAGCCGCAACATCGCCCCTCGTGCGGCGATGTCGCGCAGCGCCGAGAGCTTGATCTTGCCCTCGATCGCCTCTCCGATGCGAACCGGGTGCTTGATCTCGATGGCGCCGTCGAGGCCACCTGACCGCGACCTGAGCATCTCCTCGATCGAGATCGCGGCAAGGGGGTGGCTGCCCTGCGGGCCGGCGAGGCGGAAACCGTCGACCGCGTCGAATGGTGTGGGCGAACTGCCGGTCTTGCCACTCAAACCGGCGATGCCGCCGAATCCGGCGAGGCCGCCGCTGCCCGCAGCTATCACCGCGTTGCGAAAACCGTCCATCGCTTGTGCTCCTCAGGTCCTCGAGAGTGTCCCGAACAGTCTGCCTGCCCCGGCCGTTGCCGGCATCCACTCGGTTTGGCGCGCTCCGACGAAGGCCATGTAGGCGCGAAGTGCCTCGCGCATCGCGTCAACGAATCCTTCCGCGCGCCGGGGCGAGAACCCATCCTCCCACCAGATGCCAAGGATTCGCAGCTTGCCTTCGGCGCGGTCGAGGCGGGGCTCGAAGCGGCCGACGAGGCGGTCGCCAAACAGGATCGGGAGGACGTAGTAGCCCCACCGTCGTTTCAGTTCAGGGACATACACCTCCCAGATGTAGTCGAAGTTCCACACCTCACGAACTGACCGCCGGTCCCAGAGCAGCGGATCGAGCGGTGCGATGAAAGCCACGCCTGGGTCGGGTAGGGCTTGACCGTCCGCAGACGCTTCGAGCAGGTCTCGCTCGTCGCTCAGGAAGTAGCGGGCGCCCTTGACGCCCTCCACCTCAGCCGGGGTCAACAGCCCATGATCGACGAGCTCGGAGGTCCGTCGTGCTCGCTCGGCTGCAAAGCCCGTGCCCAGCATCAGTTCAGGCGGGGCGGAGGGTGAGGTCAGACCGGCGGCTCGATAGCGCGAGAGGAGCCGGTGGCGCATCCCATCCTCAGCCGACTCGCGCCGGCGCAGCAGGTCCTCGGGGACGAGCCTTTCCAGGAGGTCGTAATACCGTCGGTTGCCTTCGCGCCTCGAGACGCCCACCCGTCCGGTCACGAACAGCGCCTCGAGAACGGCCCGCGCAACCCGCGTCGGTGCCCACCACCAGTCGATCGAATGTGGATGGTCAGCGAAGGCGGCCGTCGAGAGCGGTCCCTCGGCCGAGATTCGCTGAAGGATGTTGTGCGCGACATCCGCGTGCTCGCGCAGGATCCCCTCCTCGTAGCGCTCGCGGTGGCGATCCCACGAGACGCGGTGGTGTGGCAGCTCCTCGATTGGGACGATGTTGAGACTCTTGTTGTAGATCTCGAACAGGCGCCGATCCGGGCCATAAAGCCAGCCCTCGCACCATTCACGGAGGTAGCCGTCAATCCGGGCGTGCAGGACGAGGTCGTGGTTGCGCGCGCCGGGGACCTCGAGCGGGTCGAACTGAAGCAGGCCGAGGCGCTCCATGACCTTGAGCACGCTCTCCGGTTTGGGCGGCAGCGCGCGCGGCGGCGCCAGGCCGTTGCGGAGAACGAGGAAGCGGCGCGCCTGTTCATTGGTGAGCTGGATCGGCGTTGACGGCAGTTCAGTGCTCAATCGGGCGATGATCGGGCAAAGGGGGCCGAAGGGCGTCGCTTGCCTATACTCGATCACGCATGGCCACCCCACGTGATTACTACGACATCTTGGGCGTGCCCCGCGGCGCCGCCGACGACGAAATCAAGCGCTCGTTCCGCAAGTTGGCGCAGCAATGGCACCCCGATGTGAATACCTCGGTCGAGGCCGATCTCCGCTTCAAGGAGATCAACGAGGCGTACCAGATCCTGTCCGACCCGCAGCGTCGGCAGGCCTACGACATGTTCGGCCACGCCGCCGCGGGCGCCGGACAGGGCTTCGACCCCTTCGCCGGCGGAGGCTTCCAGGGTTTCGGCGACCTGTTCGACACGCTTTTCGGCGGCACGGCCGGCACGGGTCGGCGGCCGCGGACGCCATCAGGCTCTGACCTCCGTTACGACCTGCGCCTTACGTTCGCGGAGTCGATCTCCGGTTCCGAGAAACAGATCGAATTCACCAGCCTCGCGCGGTGCGAGACGTGCTCTGGCAGCGGCGCCGAGCCTGGAACGCAGCCCAGCACCTGCCCGAAGTGCCAGGGCAGCGGCGAGCTTCGCAACGTGCGTCAAACGATGCTCGGCCAGATGATCAACGTCTCCATCTGCGACCGATGCCGCGGGACCGGCAACGTCGTCGAGACTCCGTGCCACACCTGCCACGGCGACGGCCGCGTTGAGCGCAAGCGAACACTGCGCGTGGCCGTCCCCGCCGGGATCGACGACGGCCACCAGATCCGGCTGTCGGGCGAGGGCGAGGCCGCTCCGCGCGGTGGTGCGCCGGGCAACCTCTACGTGGTTGCCCACGTGACGCCCCATCCCAAGCTGCGCCGCCAGGACACCGAGCTGTTCTACGAGCTGTCGCTGAGCATCACCCAGGCCGCTCTGGGTGCGCGAGTGCGCGTCCCGACCGCTGACGGTGACGAAGAGGTCGAGATCCGGCCAGGGACTCAGGCCGGGGCCGAGATCAGGCTGCGCGGGCGCGGTGTCCCTCATCTGCGTCGAACCACCTCCCGCGGCGATGTCCACGTGCTCGTCGACGTTCGCGTCCCGAGCCGGCTGACTGCTCGCCAGCGCGAGCTGCTCGAGCAACTGGCGGTCGAGATGGGTGAGGGCCCTGACGAGGACGTCGAGACTGGGCCGGATGACGCCACCGGCGCCACCACCGACGACGCCGCGCGGCCGAAACGCGGTCGTCGCCGCGCGCGCCGGCCGGGCCTGCGCGACAGACTGCGCGACGCGATCAGCTGATCATCGAAGAGGGCATTTCCGCCGGCGGCAGCTGGATCGAGCTGGCCGTAAGCGTCGACCATGAGGCAGTCGAGCAGGTCAGCGAGATCATCTCGCGCGCGTGCCCGGGCGGCGTCTCGGTCGAGGCTCCATTCGAGGTCGTCGACGAAGGGCTGGCAGCGCGGGTTGACGTGAGCCGGCCGGCCATCGTCCGAGGTTATGTAACAGCCACTGATCAGGTCGCCGCGCGCTCTGCGGTCGACGCCGTGCGCCGCGATCTGGGCCACTTACAGGCATTCGGCCTGCGGCCGATCGGCGAGCTCGAGACACGCATCGTGAACGAGGAGGATTGGGCCGAGGCGTGGAAGGAGCACTTCCCGGTGATGCGTGTCGGCCGCCGGCTCGTGATCCAGCCGACCTGGCGAGAGCACGCACGCCAACCGGAGGATGTCGTCATCGCGCTCGATCCGGGCATGGCCTTCGGGACCGGCCTCCATCCCACGACCCGACTATGTCTGGCCGGCATCGAGGAGTGGGCCGATCAGGGACTCGTCCGCGGAGCGCGCGTGCTTGACGTCGGCACCGGGTCGGGGATCCTGGCCATCGCGGCGGCCCTGTTCGGCGCGGAATCAGTCGTTGCCGTCGACACCGACGTCCTCGCCGTCGAGACGACCGGCGCGAATGCCGCCCGTAACGGGCTCCCGGAGGTCGTTCGGGCCCGCCAGGGTTCGTTGCCTTTAGCTGAGGCCGGGACGTTCGACCTCGTCGCGGCCAACCTGATCGCCGGCGTGCTGATCGCGCTGGCGGACGAGTTGGCCGCTGTGGTTCGGCCAGGCGCTGGGCGACTGCTGGCCGGCGGCGTGTTCCACGAGCGGGAATCGGACGTCCAATCGGCGTTCGAATCGGCCGGCCTGCTGATCGTTGGACGGCGCGCTGAGGGTGACTGGCTGGCGCTCGAAGCCGTCCGGGCCGACTGACCTTGTCCCTCGCTGGGTTCCTTTCCTTCGTGGTAGCCGTGCACGTCTCGCTGGCGATCTCGCTATTCCTGCCGAGCATCCTGCTGCCGTTCGCACTGCGCCTCCGCGGTGGGCAGAGGCAGGACCATCAAGGCGGTATTTCGCGGACGCTGTTCTGGCTTCAGCGAAACGGAACCCTGGCGATCGGCATCGGCCTGGCGCTAACCGGGACGTTGATGCTCGTGGTGCTGGGACCGCAGCTACTCAGCCAGCCGTGGCTCCTGATCGCGCTCGCCATCTATGGCACGAACCTGCTGCTCGCCTTCTTTGTGCAGCGACCGGCGCTGGCGCGTCTTCTGCGGTTGCGGCCGCTCACGTCCGACGCCGAGCGCGACCGCTGGCGTGCCTGGGCGCGACGCCAGCGGTATGTGAGTTACGTGATGGCCACGCTCGTCGGGCTGATCGCGTTCCTGATGTCGACCAAGCCCGACCTCTAACATCCGCGCCGTGAGCGACGAGAACTGCCTCTTCTGCCGCATAGGCCGCACAGAGGTGCCGGCGGACATCGTCTACCAGGACGATCTCGTGCTGGCCTTCCGCGACATCAACCCCAAGGCGCCGACCCACCTGCTGATCATCCCGCGACAGCACATAGACTCGGCCGCCGATCTGGCCGAGACGGACGCACCGATGCTCGGCCGAATGTTCTCGGTCGCTGCCAACCTGGCGCGCGACGCCGGCATCGCCGAGCGCGGATTCAGGTTGGTGACGAACTCAGGCCCACAGGCCGGCCAGAGCGTCGACCACCTGCACTTTCATTTGCTCGGTGGCCGCACGATGAGCTGGCCGCCCGGCTGAGGCCTTCATGCCGGGGTATGTGCGCCGGAAATTGGTCTAATGCGCGCCGGGCGCGCACTAAGTGGGATCTTCGTCGCGCCGGGTTGGCGGGTCCACGTTTGGCGACGGTCGAACGGGGCTTGTCGAGCGTCGGAATTCGACCAAATCCGCCGCTGAAGTGACTTAATGCTCGCGGGTGGGTCGTTAGACGTGGTCGGGCGGGCGCGCCGTCAGTCGGGGTCGTCGCGGAGGGCGAGAGGCACATCGGCTGCCGCCCATTTCTGCACCTCGGAGCGCTTGATCTTGAGCGTGTGTGTGCGCGGAAAGTCGGCCTCGGGCCAGATCCTGAAATCGTCGATGCGCTGATGCTGGCTGAGGCGTAAGTTCGCGGCCTTGATCAATGGCTCGACCCGCTTTCGCAGGGCCGCGATCTCCTCATCGGTCTGCGGTGCTGCGGGCGCTGGGTTGTTGGGCGTCACCATCGGAGGCGCGTCGGGAGAAAGGACCACCGCCTCGATCCGTCCCGGCGCCGTCTCGAGCACCACCGCCTGCTCGAGGCCCACTTCCTGGAGGACGTTCTCGATGTCTTCGGGAAAAACGTTCAGGCCGTTGGGCAGCACGATGATGTTCTTGGTTCGGCCAGACAGAACGAGGTTGCCGCGCTCGTCGTAACGGCCGACGTCGCCGGTTCGGTACCAGCCATCGCTCATGACCGCGGCCGTCGCGTCGGGGTCCTTCCAGTAACCGTCGAAAACGGTCGGCCCGCGGACGAGGATCTCCTTGCTGCCTTCCTCGAGCTTGACCTCGACTGGTGGAAGGGTCTTGCCGACCGTCCCCGTGGGATGGTCCTGCTCGGTCGTCGCGGCAGCGGGGCCGCACTCGGTGGCACCGTACCCCTGGAGCACGATCACGCCGAGATCCTGCCATGACTCCTGCAGCGCAGGCGGCAGGTAGGCGCCGGCCGATACGAGGAGCTTCAGCTCGCCGCCGAGCTGTTTGTGGATGCGGCGGAACAGCAGTCGTCGAGCCCAATAGGGAAGGAAGCGCGCGAGCCTTCGCGACCCGTTGAAGAGCCTCTCCTTGCCCTGCCGCTTGACCTCGCGCTCGATGCCGTTCCAGAAGAGCTGGAGGAGCTGCGGAACACCGACCATCGTTGTGACGCGCTGTTCGCGCAGCGCCTCGAAGATCACCCTCGGCGTGCGCGAGCGCAGGTACAGGATGTCGGCGCCGACCATCATCCCGAAGAACATCACAGGCGCCTGTTCGAACAGATGCGACGCGGGCAGCAGGCTGACTGTTCGGTGCTCGCGCGGTGGCAGCAGATGAGTGATTGCCTCGAGCGTCGAGAGGATCGTGCCGTGCTTGAGCATCACGCCCTTCGGTGTTCCGGTCGTCCCCGACGTGTAGATGACCTCGAAAAGGTCGTCCCGCGTGGGGCGCTGCCACCCGTCGACCTGTTGCTCCCAGTCGTCGGGGAAGGGATCGTCCAACCCACCTTCGTCGCGCTGCGAGGCGCTCTGATGGGCGGGATCCGCCGTCAGCCACTCGACCGTCCTGATCCCGAGGTGATCGAGACCGGCGGCTTGCGGGTTGGGTGCATCGAAGCCGGTGCCAACTGAGAGCCATTTGGCGTCCGACCTGTCCGCGATGCGCTGGATGACATCAGGTGCCATTCGCAGGTCCAGCGGGACGACGACCAGGCCCGTGCGCATCGCTCCGTAGTAGATGGCCGGTAACGCGGGTGTCGATGGGCTCCAGGTCAGCAACCTGTCTCCCGCCTGAAGGCCCAGCCGGCGAAGGCGCCAGGCGGCCAGCTTGGAGCGGTGCCTGAGGTCGGCGGCGCTCCACGGGAGCTCGATCCCGTCATCCGTGCGCAGGGCGAACTGGCGCTTGCCCGCGTATCGCGTTGCGGAGTCGTCGAGTAAGTCGAGGAGCGAATCGAACGCGCGCGGGTCGGGCAGCTCCCACATTGCGGCCGAGTCTAAAGGCGCCCTCGCCGCTGTTGTTCGCGTGGCGCGAAGTAAAAGCCAAGAACGCGCGGCGAGTGCCCTCAGATGGCCGAGCACCTGCCTATACGTTCGTGGGCGGCGAACCCGCGGCCAATTCCAGGCCCATAGCCCCGCCGATAACAAGTCTGGTTGGCTTTTACTTCGCCTGGGGCGAACGACAGCCCTGCGGCACCCGCTGGTGGGCCCCAGTTCCACGGGGTGGAAGTAAAAGCCAACTTTGGCGACGAGTCAGCCGTTGAAGGCTTGTTCTTGGCCGCGCATTCCACCCGGTGGAACACACGGCCATTTGACGCTCCCAAACCCATGGTCGAGGGCGATGTTGGCCGTTACTTCCATGGGGTGAAACAAGGGCAATACCGCGGCTCGACTAGAGGTTCATGCGACCTCAAGGAGGCCGCAGACGTCCCAGGTACCGCTCCGGGTTGTTTCACCGCCGCCGAGGCGCACGCTGTCTCCCTCGCGCGCAATCACCATACCGACGAGGTCCGTAACGACGAGCGTGTCGCCATCGCGGCGCACGGTATGACCCGACGGCCAGTTGACCCGCGTGGCCGAGCCTCCACCCTCTGGGATCACCACGAGCTCGCCCTCTTGTTCCGTCAGTACGCCCACCAATAGGGCCGCGGGACAGCTCTGGGCGCAGCCGCTGGACAAGATCGCCATAGCTAGGGCGAGCATTGTCAGATGTCGCATCAGCGCTGATCGTAGCCGCGGTTCTATCCAGCAAAGCCCGGCCACCTGAGTTTCCGATGTTTGCGGCGCGGCCGGCTCGCGGCTAAACTGCGCCAGCCCTAGCGCGGCCAACCCGCGACGCTCACCAAGCGCCGCAGTCACAGAACCGCGCGCACCACCATCGGACCCCGGCGCCGGTGCAGGTGATGGCGAAGTCGTGGCCGGTGGGAGGTGATTCCGGATTGGCTGAAGTCCGCGTAGGCGAAAACGAGACC
>CAZXLP010000028.1:0-12556 GCA_964642085.1 uncultured Anaerolineaceae bacterium | reverse complement strand
GCATGCTCGACAACGTCGAGGACCTGCTGACCGACGTCATCACGTCGCCGCGCTTTGACTCCGAGGTCTTCACGCTCGAGCGGTCACTCCAGGTGATGCTTGGCGCACGTGCCGGCACGACCCTGGTGGGGCTGCTGACGGTTTCGCCCGAGGTCTTCGACCAGGTTGCCGAGGTCAGGATCCAGCCTGAGATACACGAGCGACTGGTGGCCTGGCGCGCCCGATTCGGACTGGCCATCGACAACGCCCTGAACTTCCTGAACAACCCCGATGGCATCCAGGGCCACAATTTCTCGACACAGGTAGCTCACGTCGACGACCGGCGCGTACTCCAGGGCCGGCTGACGCTGGTGCGCTACAACAACGAGCCGCAGTTCTTCGTGGCCGATGCGGGCGTGTTCTACGGCCTGATCGCCGATGTCCTGGACCGCCTCGTGCCGCAGACCGACGACGAGACGATCGACCCCGACATGCTCACACGCATCAAGGACGCCATCGCGGTCATCGAACGGAAGCAAGCCGCCCGTAACCGTCCGTAGTCGCGAGATACCGTGGACCAACCAGTTGCGCGGTTCGCGATCGGTGCCCTGCTCGGCCTGTTGGCCTCGTTCTCGATCTCGTTCGGGTTGGTATTGGTCATCGCGGCGTTCGCCGCCGTGGTCCTCGTTGGCATCGCCTGGAGGTCGCATGCCGCGCTTTCTGGCGGCCTGTGCGCGTTCGGCCTCACCTGGCTGGTCCTCATTGGGAGTACCTACATGAACTGCGTGTCCATGGGCCCCAACTGCGCTGGCAGCGAGAACATGGTGCCCTTCCTCATCATTGCGGCCGTGGTATTCGTGGCAGGTCTCGCTGCCGGTCTGCTTGGGATTGTCCGCGATCGCGCTAGCAGGTATGGCATCAAGAGGAGCGCGGCATGAATGCCGACGACATTCTGTTCATCGGACTCGCTTTCGTCTGGCTCGTTGTGCGCTTGGTTACTCAGAGATGGGTGCGACGCAGACTTGAAGCCGGGGCTATCTCCATGGACGCAGCCCTGTTCATTCACGCGGCGACGTTCGCCGTTCTTCCTCTGCTCGCGCTTCCGTTTCGCCACTCTCCTTCCGACATAGCGCTGTTCGTGGCCTTGTCGGCCCTGCTCTTTCTCGGCCAGTTGACTTTGACCAAGCTCATGCTTCGATTCGTGAAGGGCCGCTGACGCCTTCATCGCGCTAGGCTCGCCCTGATGAGGCAGCTATATCTCGCGGCCACGGGCATGAACCGCGGCAAGACCACGGTCGCCCTGGGTTTGCTGGCAGCGCTCGTCGACCGGGGGCTCGACATCGGGTTCATCAAGCCCGTCGGACAGCGCTACGCGATAGTCGACGGCCAGCCGGCCGACGAAGACGCAATCCTCATGCGCACAGCGTTGGGCCTGATCGACCCGCTCCATGTCATGAGCCCGGTCCACATTCCGCGCGGCTTCACCAAGTCGTACATCCGCGGCGACGTCACGCCCGATCTCCCCGGCCGCATTCGTACGGCGCACGGCGCCCTCGCGGCGGACCATGACCTGCTGCTGGTCGAAGGGACGGGTCATGCGGGCGTGGGCTCGGTGATCGGGCTTTCGAACGCCCAGGTCGCGCGCATGCTCAAGGCACCGGCGGTGATAGTGGCCGAGGCGGGAGTCGGCCGTCCGATAGATGAGATCGTGCTCAACCGCGCCCTCTTCGCCCGCCACGGGGTCGAGGTGGTCGGCGCGATCATCAACAAGGTCGATGCAGAAGCGCACCCGACCCTCCCCGACATCCTGCGCGACGGCCTTGCGCGTCACGGTATCGAGCTGCTGGGCATGCTGCCCTACCGGCCGCTGCTGTCGAACCCGACGCTGTCGATGCTGGTCGAGCAGGTCAAGGGCGAGGTGCTCAGCCCTGGCGGGGATCTCGACCGGGTGATCGAGCACGTCGCTATCGGGGCCATGCAGCCGCGCCACCTGATCGAGCGCGTTGGCCCGGGCAGCCTGCTGATCGTGCCCGGCGACCGAACCGATGCAATCCACGCGATGGTCGCCGCCAACCGGGCATCGCGCCTCGGTGGTGAGAGACGCGGCCTGTTCGCGCGGCGCCGCCAGGTGTTCGGCCGCGCGCCGGAGGACCCGAACCGGACCGAGCTGGCCGGACTCGTGCTCACCGGCGGCTATCGGCCGCGGCCGCGCGACCTCGAGGCGATCCAGCAGGAGCGCCTTTTCGCGTTCCTAGTGGAGTCGGACACGTACGAAGCTGCATCAGCGGTGCACGACCTGCTGGTGAAAACGCACCCCGCCGACCACGGCAAGATCGAGCTCACGCGCCAACTGGTCAGCGAGCACCTCGACATCGACAAAGTGCTTGAACGATTTGCCGACCCGGGTTCCCTGCGCGCGTCCGGCCGGGGCCCGGGAGCGACGGTCGCCGGGCCCGCGGGTCAGCTGGTCAGGATGGTCGGTTCGGGTATCCGATCGCTCGCGGGTCGATCGGCAGGCAGTCGATCAACCTCGCGGAAGGAAACCTGACCGCCAGGCTGGCGAGGGCAGGCCGGTCGAGCGTCTGGAGCTCCTCCAGGGTCTCCGCGTCGGCAAGGCTGACGTAGTCCGGCGTGCCGAGCGAGGCAACCTCCAGCTCTGATTCCATGATCTCGCGCAATCGGTCGACCGACGTTTCACCGCCGGTGACAGCCCGGAAGACAGCCTGCAGCGCGCCATAGAGCGCGGGAGCCTGGAGCCGTTCGTCCTCTGTCAGGTACCGATTGCGGGATGACAGCGCAAGGCCATCCGATTCGCGGACGGTCGGACAGATGACAATTTCGACCGGTAGACCGAGGTCGCGCGTGAAGCGCTTGACCACGACCGACTGCTGTCCATCCTTCTGGCCGAAGTAGGCCCTGCTTGGCCTCACGAGGTTGAAGAGGGTCGTGACTACCGTCGCCACTCCTCGGAAGTGTCCCGGCCGTTGTGCCCCTTCGAGAACTTCGCCGACCCAACCGACGTCGACGATGGTGGCTGCACCTGCCGGGTACATCTCCTCGACGGTTGGGAGGAACGCGACGTCAACACCAAGCGATTCAAGCATCGCGAGATCTGCGGCCTCGTCGCGTGGGTACTTGGTGAAGTCCTCGTTCGGTCCGAACTGGGTGGGGTTGACGAAGATGCTCGCGACGACCGACGCGCACTCCTCGGCGGCACGACGAAAAAGACTGGCGTGACCCTCGTGTAGGGCACCCATCGTCGGCACGAACCCGACCGGCCCAGGCAGCGCCGCGCGTGCCGCTGCAAGCGATGTGCGATCCCGAACTACCTTCACGGCGCCGGCTCGGGCTCTGGGTCGCATTCAGGTTGCACGGCCCGAAGCTCGGCAGGCAGGTATGGACACAGCCCCGGCCACGCAGGATCGGTATTCCCACCAAACGCGAACAACAGCCGGTAGGGCCCGGAGTCGTCTTGTGCTTGCCGTGCGCTTCGAGCGACGAGGACGGCGGATGGGTCAATGTCACCAACTGCAAACACCGTCAGGTCTGCGAAGTAATCGGGCGCATTCGTTCTGGAAATCAACCCGAAGCGCACCAGGTCGGGTTCGACTCCGATGAGGTCCTGGCTACCGGAGATCGAGTACCTGGCGTTGCCGATGTCCGCGAGCGCGGGGCAAGCGGCGTTCATCCCGCATCCCCAAGGCTCGGACGTGCAGGCCGCTGCGACGATCGCGACCGCCAGCAGCCCGAATGTCAATTTCAAATGAACAGCCCGCGCCCAAATTGCCGGTTTCGACCGCGCAGACGGCTTCCAGACCGTGGACTTTCCCATTTGAAGTTGAAAGTTGTCCGGCTCGGGGCCTGAATCGAGCGGATATCCGAGAGCAACCCAGCGTCCGGCGGCTGGCGTGTTCATTTCAACTGGATTCTCAGCTCGATCGCATCTCGATCGGTCCGCGAATGTGGGTCAGAGGTCGCGGTCGAGGGGGATGGGCTCCTTGGACATGTCGGCGCGGTCCAGCGCTCCCGCTCCCAGCACCTCGGCCAAAACGTCCGGGTCCATCGACGACGAGTGCTCGGGACCCGGGAACGTCCCAGCCGCGACGTCCGCGGCATATGCGGTCACGGCCTCGGACATGCGCAGCCCGAGCTCTTCGTATCGCTTGGCGTGGCGGGGGATGAAGCCGTACGTCAGGCCCAGCAGGTCCGTGATCACCTGGACCTGACCCGAGCAGCCGGCACCGGCCCCGATCCCGATCGTGGGGATCCTCAACCGCTCGGTCACTGCCGCGGCCAGCTCAGCAAGCACCAGCTCCAGGACGACGGCGAACGCACCTGACTCCTGGACCGCAAAGGCGTCGGCCAGGAGGCGCCGCGCCGACTCGACCGTCTTGCCCTGGACGCGATGGCCGCCCAGGCCGTAGACGGCCTGCGGCGTCAGCCCGATATGACCCATGACGGGGATCCCCGAGCGCGCAATGGTCTCGATCGTCCGTGCACTCCGCACCCCGCCCTCCACCTTGATCGCGTGCGCGCCGCCCTCGCTGATGAAACGGCCGGCATGCTCGAGCGAGGCCTGTTCCGTCACGCCGTAGCTCAGGAACGGCATGTCGGCGACCACGAGCGTCCGCCGGGTGCCGCGCACAACGGCCTTCACGTGGTGGAGCATCTCGTCCATGGTCACGCGGACGGTCTCCTCGTAGCCCAGCATCACCATCCCGACCGAGTCGCCCACGAGGATCATCGGGATGCCCGCCTCGTCGACGATCCGGGCAGTTGGGTAGTCGTACGCGGTCAGCATCGCGATGCGCTGGCCGTCGGCGTGCATCCGCGCGATGTCCGCGACTCCGACGCGACGCTCCGGCTTAGCGGGCTTTGAGGGCTGGGGTTGGGGCTGGCTCTGTGCGCTCATCGTGATGCCAATGATGCACTCTCCGCCGACTTTACCGAGCGGAGCCCGACAACCCGATCCAGCAGACGCCGAGCGACAGACACTTTCGACATCAACGGCCACGCCTCGTCGGGCTCACCGGGGACGACGATCGTGACCCTATTTGTGTCCGTGCCGAACCCGGAGCCTTCCTCGGCCACGTCGTTGGCGACGAGCAGGTCGACACCTTTGCGCTCGGCTTTCTCTCTTGCGCGCTCGAGTGATCCCGTCTCGGCCGCGAACCCGACGATCACGGGCGGGTGCGCCAGCTTGCGCGCGGCGCGCACGGCCTCGGCCAGGATGTCGTTTGTCGGCTCCAGCTCCAGCGTCAACCCGTCAGCCCGCGCGAGTTTGGAAGCAGCTGGATTGCGCGGACGGAAGTCCGCAACGGCGGCCGCCATCACGAGCACGTCGGCGCCCGCGATCTTCGCGAGAACAGCATGCTCCATTTCCGCTGCTGTCGGAGCGGAGAGCAGCTCGGCTGCGTCCGGCAGCGCTACGCTCACCATCCCGTGGATAAGGGTCACGCGTGCGCCGCGCGCGAGGGCAGCCTCGGTGATCGCCACACCCATCTTGCCGCTGGAGCGGTTGCCGATGTACCGCACAGGGTCGATCGGCTCGGCGGTGCCACCGGCGGTTACGACGATGTGCCAGCCGTCCAGGTCGGCGGTTGGCTCGGCAACGGCGACCGGCGGTCGCAAGTCAGCATCCGGCTGCCTGATCGGCCGACCTTCGACCGCCCGATCAACAGCGGCCATGATCTCCGCTGGCTCGGCCAGCCTGCCCCGCCCGACCTGGCCGGAGGCGAGCGGGCCGAACTCCGGCTCCACGATCGTGTACCCGTACGAGCGCAGTTTCTCGACGTTCGCCTGCGTCGCCGGATGGCCGTACATCTCGCCGTCCATGGCCGGAGCGATGACCACGGGCGCGGCCGAGGCCAGGCAGGTGGCCGTCACGACATCGTCGGCGAGTCCGTTGGCCATAGCCGCCAGCCAGCGTGCTGTCGCCGGCGCGACGAGGATCACATCGGCCGAATCGGCGGCCACGATGTGGGCAATGCGCTGGTCAGGCAGGAGCTCGAGCGGGTCGGTCATCGGGCGTCGGCGGGTCAGTGTCTGGAGCGTCAGCGGCCCAAGGAAGGCCTGCGCGCTGTGCGTCATTAAAGGCTGCACGTCCGCACCGGCGGCCACCAGCGCACGCGCCAGCTCGGCCGATTTGTAAGCGGCGATGGAGCCGGTAACGCCGAGAAGGACGAGCCGGCCCTCGAGGGCGCTCATGCCTGTGCGACCGACTCCTGGCGCCTTACGTCAGCATGGAGAATCGCCAGCCCACGCAGGGTAAGCAGTGGGTCGATCGCGTCGACACCGGGGATCGCCCCCGCCCAATCGGCGTTGGAAAGCCCACCGGTCAGGATCACCTTGGGCGGATCGCCACCATCCAGCGCCAATTCCTCAGAGATAGCACGTATCAGCTCGCGGACGAGGCCCAGGTATCCGATCAGGGCGCCGCTCTGCATCGCGGTAACCGTGTCACGGCCAATCGCTCGCTGGGGCATGGCGAGCGGCACTAGTGGCAGCTGAGCAGTGTGCGCTGCCAGCGCCTCGAGGCCAAGGCCAACGCCCGCGGCGATCGCTCCGCCGATGAACGCTCCATCCGCGGCGACCACGTCGAACGTCGTCGCTGTGCCGAGGTCGATCACTATCGCCGGCTTTCCGTAAAGGCGCGCGGCCGCCAGGGCGTTGACGAGCCGGTCGTCTCCGACGCTGTCGGGTTGATCCACGCGGATAGGTATCGGCACGGTCGTGCTGTCGGCGACCAGATGCACGATGCCCCTGCGAGCGGCCAACTCCGTAACCGCGTCGGTTACAGCGGGAACGACGCTGGCGATGACCATTTCATTCACGTCGTTGAGCGCCGTGCCGTCGAGCCGAAGCAGCTGGTCGAGGATGGCCTCGAGTTCGTGCGCGGTCCTGTTGGCGGGCGTCGGGGCGCGGCGGGCCGTGGCGACGTCTCCGTCGCGGACTATCCCCGTAGTGACGTTGGTGTTGCCCACGTCCAGCGCAACGAGCATGACTCGATCATACGCGGGGGCCTTCGGCGGCAGCCCTCGTGCGTTTTTTCGGTCCCGCAGGGCAGTTCGCTGCGCTAACATTCGCCGCGTCCTCGCGCCGGAAGACGTCGGCGCCAACGTGGGAGCGTGTGAGGAGGAGCGTGTCGCTCGAGCCGCCAGCGAAGTTCTTCGTCAATAGCGGCCTTGTCTCGACCCCCACCGATATCTACAACCTGCTGCGCCCGCTGCTGAAGCAGACCGTCTCGTACCGCTATTTCCGCGGTGGGTCGGTCATCTCCCACGGCACCGGCTGGGTCGAGCGCATCGTCGTCGACCGGCCCGAGGTGTCGACCTTCTTCACCCCTCTGTCGATTTGCGTGAACATCGATTCGTTCGAGCATCTTGAGTTCGAGACCCGTCCCGACCAGCTGATCGTGTACACGCTCGTCCAGGGCGACGAGCGGATCGTCGTCGAGTTCGCGCCGGTTGGGCGAAGCACGAGCGACGAGCCCGAACAGCAGCGCTTTGCCTTCCCCGTCACCGCCGATTACGTCCAGATGGAGCTGAGCGTGCTCGACGGCGCCGACATGTCGGATTCGGCAGGGGAGGGCAGCGAGGGGAGCTGAGCGTCCGATTTGCCCAATCGGTGCGCTGATCTGAGGGAGGAATAGCCCGCCACCAGTGCGGGTGATCAGAGGGAGGTAGGAGAGGGATGGAAGCGATCGCTTCCTATTTCAAGTTTGCCGAGCGCGGCACGACTTTCGGCACGGAAGTAAGGGCGGGCGTGACCACCTTCATGGTCATGGCCTACATCATCTTCCTGAACCCGAACATCATCGCCGGGCCTTTGGGTCTCGACCCGGTGGCCGTGTCCGCCGGCACGGCCCTGATCGCCGGGATCATGACCATCGCCATGGGCGTGGTAGGCAACTATCCGTTCGCGATCGCGGCTGGTCTGGGGCTCAACGCGATCGTTGCGTTCCAACTGACGGGCATGGGCCTGGATGCCCGGGGCGCGATGGGTGTCGTGCTTCTCGAGGGCATCGTCATCCTGGTGCTCGTCCTGGTTGGCTTCCGCGAGGCGGTAATGAACGCTGTCCCGCTGTCGCTCAAGCGGTCGATCGGTGTAGGCATTGGGTTGTTCATCCTGTTCATCGGCTTCTGGGATGGCGGTCTGATCGTGGGTCAGACATTCCCCAGCCCGCCGGTAGCGGTTGCGTTCCCGAGCACGCCTTCGCAGTTCGTGTTCGTCATCGGCTTGCTCATCACCTTCGGCTTGTATGCGATGAAGATCAGGGGGGCGCTGATCATCAGCATCCTGGTCACGGCAGCCATCGCGCTCCTCGCGGGCGTGACCTCGGTACCGTCGAACCTCGCCCTGACGCCCAGCTTCTCGACGCTTGGCTTGGGCCTCCAGGATCCATTCCAGGTCTTCGTACAGCTGAACATCGTCGTCGCGATCCTGACGATCTTCGCGATCATGCTGGCCGACTTCTTCGACACCATGGGCACCGTGACAGGGGTCGCCGCGCAGGCCGGCTTGGCCCGTGAGGATGGCTCGGTACCAGGCACCCAGCGTGTCCTCATCGTCGACAGCGTCGCGGCGATAGCCGGTGGTGCGGGCGGCGTCTCGTCCAACACGACATACATCGAAAGCGCGGCTGGCGTCGCAGAGGGAGGTCGGACCGGGTTCACAGCTGTCGTGACCGGCGTGCTGTTCCTATTCGCGATCTTGCTGGCGCCGCTCACGCAGCTCATCCCGCTGGTCGCCACCGCGCCCGCGCTGGTCCTCGTTGGCTACCTGATGTTCATGCTTGTTCGAGACATCCCCGTGGACGACATCGAGGAAGGCCTGCCCGCCCTCCTGACCATGATCCTGATGCCGTTGACCTTCAATATCACCGTGGGCATTGGCGCCGGGTTCATCGCCTGGGTATTCCTGAAGGTCGTTCGCGGCAAGTGGGCGCAAGTCCACTGGCTGATGTGGCTGGTCGCGATCGCCTTCCTTGTTTACTTCCTGACGGCTTGGATCTCGGGCATCATCAGCCCGCCGCCGCCGCCGCCGCCGCCCTAGCCGAGTAACCCGTCCGCGGCCGTACCGGGAGGGCCGGCCGCGACCCAACGTCACAAACCGGGTCCGCCCCAACCGGACCCGGTTTGTGATTCCCGCCGCATCCGTCGCCATCAAAGGCGGGAGCGGTGTCGCCGAGACCGCCGTGTAGCATTCCGCGGCCATGTTTCGACTACCTGCGCAGTCGGCCTTCGGCCGCTGCTGCGCGGCCTGCGCGACCTTCCGCACTTCGCGCGGCTAGTCGCGCATCCCTTGCCTATGTTCGAGCGAACGAAGCTGCCCGATGGGCCGCGTGTCATCTCCGCGCGCATGCCCGGCTCGCGCTCCCTGTCGATCGCCGTGTACGTGCTCGCGGGATCGCGGCTCGAGACGCGCGAGAACGCCGGGGTGGCGCATTTCATGGAGCACGTGACGTTCAAGGGGACGCGCGGCTACCCGACGACGAGCGCCCTGTCAGAGGCGATCGAGGGACGCGGCGGCAGCTGCAACGCGGCGACCGACCGAGAGACCACCGTCTACTGGGCCCGGCTCCCGCTCCGCGAGGCTGAACGCGCTTTCGGCGTGCTTTCCGAGCTGGTCGTTCGGCCGCTTCTGCGCGACGCCGATATCGCTCGCGAGCGGGACATCATCGTCGAGGAGATCCGCTCCTATCGCGACGACTCGGGCCAGTACGTTTTCAACCTCTTCGACCGCGCCTTCTTCGGCGACACGCCGCTTGGCTGGGAGATCGCCGGCGACGAGGACTCCGTCAAGTCCCTGCCCGAGTCGGACATCCGTGACTTCTGGTCGTCGACCTACCGGCCCGGCAATTCGGTCATCTCTGTCGCCGGTGACATCGACCACGCCACCGTGCTCGATCTAGTGTCGCGTAACTTCGGCACCGGCAACGGCGTGATGCCGTCCTTCAGCCCGGCGCCGCCTGTCCCGTGCGAGCGGGTCAGCGTGGAAGGTCGCGACATCGCCCAGGCTCACGTGTGCATCGGTGTCCCCGGATTGCGTCGTGACCATCCCGACCAGTGGTCCCTGGAGCTGATGAACACCGTCCTCGGCGAGGGCTCCAGCAGTCGACTCTTCCAGAAGGTCCGTGAAGAGGCCGCCCTCGCCTACGACGTCCACTCGTTCCAGACCGACTACGCCGATATCGGCACGCTCCAGGTCTATGCGGGCGTCGATCCGGCCGACCTACCGGCTGCCGTTGAGGCAATCCTTGGCGAACTGCGACGGCTGCGCGACGAGCCGATCTCGATGAACGAGCTGGACCGCGCCCGTGCCTACGCCAGCGGCCGGCTCGAGCTCAAGCTCGAGGAGAGCCGGCACGTCTCCGCGTGGCTCGGCGTTCAGGAAGCGCTGCACGATCGAGTGCTGACCCTGGACGAAGCCCTGGCCGAACTGAATGAAGTCACGCCAGAGCGCATGCAGACTTTGGCGCAGGAGCTATTCCGCGACGATCGGCTGTGCATGTCGGTGGTTGCGCCGCCGCGCTCCTCCGCGAAACTCGAAAGGGCCCTTCAGCTGTGAACGAACGAACTCTGATCCTGATCAAGCCCGACGGCGTCCAGCGCGCGCTCGTCGGCAAGATCATCGACCGCTACGAGCAGCGCGGCCTGCGCATCGTCGGGATGAAGATGGTCCATGCTGACCGTGCGCTGGCCGAGAAGCATTACGAAGTCCATCGCGAGAAGCCGTTCTACCCTGGGCTGGTCGAGTTCATCATCTCCGGGCCGCTCGTCGCGCTGGCCGTCGAGGGGCTCAACGCGGTCGCGGTCTGTCGCGAGATCAACGGCGCGACGCGCCCGCACGAGGCCGCGCCGGGCAGCATCCGGGGCGACCTGGCTCTCGACACAGGGCACAACCTGGTCCACGGATCGGACAGCCCCGAAACCGCCGCGGCCGAACTGGCGCTCTGGTTCAAGCCCCAGGAGTTGTTCGTCTACACGCGCGAGCTCGACCACTGGGTGACCGGCCCGTCCGACTAACGGCGGCTTGTCAGAAGACCTTAGCCCGTCTCATATTGGTGACAGTGATATAGCTGGGCTAGCGACGGCTTAAGGGGCCGAAGCTGGCCGATCCCCGTGCTCGAGACGGGCGCTTGCAGATCGAACAGGCGAGCAGAGAGGCCGGATTCGCCTGCTTATTGAGCTCTTAACTCGAGCCATATCAGTCAGGCCAATATCAGCCCGTCTAACCTCGCCGAACGGTCGGTTTGCGGTCGGCCTACTCGGTCGAGCCGGTGGCTGGAGGGACGTCCTGGTAGGACGGTGTCTGGAGGATGCCGATCGTATTCAGCGGCCAGTAGCGGAGCCAAGCGCGAC
The DNA here is from genome assembly GCA_964642085.1 of uncultured Anaerolineaceae bacterium. Lineage (GTDB taxonomy): Bacteria > Chloroflexota > Limnocylindria > Limnocylindrales > CSP1-4 > JALYGJ01. Next base: position 1,214 of record CAZXLP010000028.1, on the reverse strand, counting down.
CGACCACATCGTTGACGCAGATCTCGCCGATCGACTCGGAGCGTGAGTCGGTCGAGTTGTCGCGGTTGTCGCCCATCACGAACAGCCGCCCTGCCTGCACGACCCAGCTGGTTTCACCGCTGAGCTGTCGTGTGGAGACGCCGCGAATGTAGGGCTCGTCGATCTGGACGCCGTTGACGAAAACGTCGCCGTCGCGCAGCTCGACCAGGTCGCCGGGCTCGCCGATGACGCGCTTGATGTATGGCGTCACAGTGCCCAGATCGTCTGTGACCGGGCTGGAACACGACCCCTCGCGCAGGACCGGGTTGAAGACGACGATGTCGCCCCGCGAGTAGCTGTCAAAGTGCGGCGTGAGCTTGTCGACCAGCACGTACTGATCCGGTTCGAGCGTCGCGCGCATGCTCTCCTGCTCGACTCGAAAGGGCTGCGCGACGAACGTCTGGATGACCCAGAAGATCACGATGGTCAGCAGGAGAGTCTCGGCAATCTCGATCAGACAGCCGAGTGGACGGCGGCTCACGGCCGTGGGAGTGTATCGGCCGTCCTTGTCGGTTGTCGGCGGGTCGGGGTCCTGGTTTGAGGCGGTCACCGAGGCGTCCTCGACGGCCCTCTCCGAGTCGTTGGTCATCCCTGTTGAACGCCCGCGAGAACGAGCTGCTCTGCTACACTCCCGCGGCTTTCAGCGTCACGGCCGCCCATGCCGGCGCTGCTTCCGAGCCCAACTTCGGACCCAAACCGCGGACGCTCTCTTAACTCGCGCCCGCTCCCCGACAACATAAAAGGAGGCTCATCGAGCGTGGATCTCGCCGCCGCGATCCAGTGGATCATCCCCATCGCCGGCATTGCCGCGGTTTTGTTCGCCGGGTACCTGGCCCGTGACGTCCTCCGCCGCGACACGGGAACAGATGCGATGCGTGACGTGGCGAGCACGATCCATGAAGGTGCGGTGGCGTTCATCCGCCGTCAGTACACCACGATTGGGCTGCTGGCCATTTTTGGCGCCATCGTCATCGGCGCGGTCATCGCCATCGTCGAGGGCCGAACGGTCGCGGACACCGACATCTTCGGGGTGGAGCTCGGCATCAGGACGGGCGTCGCTTTCCTGGTCGGCGCCGCGGCCTCAATGGCTTCCGGCATCATCGGCATGTACATCAGCGTCAAGTCCAATGTGCGCACCGCGGCAGCCGCCCGGCGCAGCCTCGTTGAGGCGGTCC
>CAZXLP010000027.1:11117-12755 GCA_964642085.1 uncultured Anaerolineaceae bacterium | reverse complement strand
AACGCGTCGCCCAACCCGGACTCGATCGGCGTCCGAATCCGATACGGGTACGTATGGCAGACGCCTCTCGGGGCCATCTCTGACCTGTTCAGCGGCTCGTTGCAGACGCTCCTGACGATCGACGACAGGACCGTCATGTCGCTCAACCCGACGGCCTGACATGGACCACGAGCTCGACTCTCCCGACAACAGCCAGACGACGCCGAAGCCACGCCGCAGGCGCCAGCGTGGCCAAGTACTGGCGCTGTTCGTTCTGTCGATATTCATCGTCATCGGCATGGTCGCCGTCGTCGTCGACGTATCGTGGTTCTGGGCCAACTCGCTCAAGGTCCAGCGCGCGGCCGACGCGGCCGCGCTAGCGGGCGCGATCTATCTGCCCGGCTCAACGACCACCGCTTATTCGACGGCACGCGCCGAGGCGGCCAAGAACGGCTACCGCGACGGGAGCGGCACCGTGGTCACACCGGCTCAGGACGCGCGAAATCCGCGCCGCCTCAACGTGACCATCTCGGCGCCGGTTGACACTTTCTTTGCCCGGATCTTCGGCATGCAGCAGGTCACCATCCGACAATCGGCCCGTGCGGAGTACGCCTTGCCGGTTCCGATGGGTAGCCCGCAGAGCTACCTCGGCATCTACCAGCTGACCTACAGGTCAGGCGGGTCGTGGCGTACAGATGCGGTTATCAAGGCGCCCGGTGCTCCGGGTGCGGCCACGCTTGCCTCACAGGGCTTCTGGGAGGCCGTAATCACCCGCGGTGGGCAGCGGGGGAATGGCGATGCCTACTCCCCGCAGAACAACGGCGGCTCAGCCAACGCGTCGTACGACCCCGCTGGCTATGACATCACCGTGGTGCTGCCGGCCGGTACGCTTAGCGGCCGCGTGTATCTGTTCGACGCGACCTTCTGCGCCGTGGGCCACCACACCAGCGGCTCGTACCTTGGCACCGGCGATCACTGGATCGGTACGGGCGGGCGGCCGGTGAGCACGCAGTACACCCTCTGGAACACGCGCAACACGCCGTTCGACACCCGCGACGACGTGCAGGTGGCCGACTCCGGGAACCGTTTCGTCAACGAGAACCAGGTGGACAAGGGCACCGCCTATATCGGCGACGGCAGGTACGGGGACGACGGCTATAACGGGTCGAGCTCGGCCGACTGCCGCTCGGACGTCGACCACAACCTGTGGTATCAGCTGGCTCAGAACCTGCCCGCAGGCACATACCGGCTCCAGGTCACCACCAGCAACGCCGGCAACATCAACACCAACGCCGAGAACATGTTCGGCGTCCAGGCTGTCAGCGAAGTCGCCGGCGCGCCGCTGGTCTACGGGACGTCGCGGATGGCCATGTACGCCAACATCAACGGCGGGGCGTCGCTCTTCTACCTCGCCCAGATCGACGCGGTTCACGCGGGCAAGACGGTCGAGATCAGGCTGTTCGATCCCGGTGACGTGGGCGGTAACGCCGTCCTGCGAATCAAGCGCCCGACCAACACCGGCTACGTGGATGCGACCTTCAATTACACCGCCGACAACGGGCGGACGGGGACGAACGTGACGTCCATTCAAACGGCCACGGGCGGCACCAACCACTACAACAACTCCTGGATCACCATCCAGGTGATATTGCCCAATAC
>CAZXLP010000027.1:0-11017 GCA_964642085.1 uncultured Anaerolineaceae bacterium | reverse complement strand
GCCTCGCGCTCCCGACCCGCTGCAAGGAGCCGACCGGGCTAGGCGGTAGCGTCGAAGCACGGACCGTATGATCAGTTGGTGACGCTGCTCGTGGTAGGGGTAGGCGGGTTCGGCGAGGCGGGCATGCCGACATGAGTGGACGTGACTCTGAAGGCTCGGAGTCTGTGCGCGCCCACCTCGCTAACGAGCGCACCCTCCTCGCTTGGATGCGTACAGCACTGACGATGATGGCGCTCGGGTTCGTGGTCAACAGACTCGAACTGGGCGGGATCGGCAATGGATTCGGGGCCTTCGCTGGCATTGGGCTCGTGCTCCTTGGCGGGGTAGTCGCGGCCGCCGGAGGACTCACCTTCATGCGGACACGTCGCGACATCTCGACCGGCCGCACCAGGTCATCGATCGGCCTCGATCTCGCGCTCGTCGGCGTCGTGGTCGCCGGAGCCGCGTTCCTATGCGTGTTCCTCCTCACATCGTCGACGCGGTGAGGTTACGCCGCGAAGGAGCCTCGATCCGCACTGGGCAGTTGGCAGCTGGGCGAGTGACAGGTGTCACATTTGCGAACCCTTCTCGTAACCCAGGCCGGGTCAGGGGAGGTAGTAGTCGACCGCCAGCGTCGCGAGGTTGATCTGTGATCGCGCACCTGCCGAGTCGCGCATGTAAACGCGAACGGTCAGCGCGTTCGCCTTCGCGGGCGAGTCGATCTCCGGCAGCGCCACCGCGTCTGACACGTACGAGCCAGTCGAGTTGCACGACACCGGCGACCCTGCGCTGCCATGCGTAGCCAGGAGCGACGCGCCCTCGTAGACCTCGACGTAGAAGCAGATCGTTCCGGCCGCGTCGAGCGACCGGTACGAGAAGTTGAAGACCGCTTCGGTCATCACCGAGCCTGTAGGAACGTAACCCGGGAAGGCGAAGCCGATGTAACGCGTGGTGGAGAACGAGGTATCCCAGCCCGAGGCTGAGATCAGTGAGTGATCGCGCACCGTCAGCGTCACCGTCGCCTCGTTCGATGTCGTAAATCCATCGGTCGCCGTGTAGGTGAAGGCGTCCGGGCCGCTGTAGCCGGCGAACGGGGTGTACATGAACGAGCCGTCGGCGTTCAGCACGAGGGTGCCGTTCGTGGGCCCGCTCGTCGGTCGAGGAAGGCCGACGGTCAAGCCCTGTGACTCGGCGTCGGTGTCGTTTGTCAGCACGCCGGGCGCGGCGACGATGAGCGAGTTGTCGGCGAACAGCTCGTAAGCATCCGCGTTGGCGATCGGAGCGACGTTCGTGACGTCGATCGCGGAGCTCGTGTCGGCTGTCTTCGTCCCATCGGTGACATCGGTGGCTGTCACCGTGGTTGGGCCGCCCGTCTGGAACGTGACACCGAAGGTCGCGGTGCCACCGACCATTGCCGCGTCGGGCGGCAGGACGGCGGCAGGGTCGGACGACGTGATGGCGACCGTGTCGGTCGCAGGGACCGCGTTCCAATATGCATCTACTGCGTTGACCGTCACCGAGACCACCGAGTTGACGGACTGGGAGGCGGGAGTGCCAGTCTTGCCCGAGATCGAACCCGGGTCAGTCGACTCGCCGGGCACCAGGATCTGCAACTTCACGAATGCTCCCGGAACCACGTCGATCGGGCCGCTGACGCCGGTCGCCGGGCCATCAGCAACGGACACAGTCTGCGTTCCCGCCGCGTACACCGTCGCTCCGCCGGCGAACGTCCTCGTGCCCTGATCGGTCAATAGGAACGCATAGCTCGATGGAGCGAACGAGGCGTAGGCGTCCGAGCTGCTGAAGGTGACGGTCCCGGTGTACGAACCGATCCTGTTGCCAACGCTGTCGACGGCGGTAACCGTTACGTCGAATGGCGAGCCGGCGGCCACCGACGGCAGCGCGGTTACGACGAAGTGGTCGAGCGCACCGGGCGTGACCTCGCCGACCGCGAACTCGCCGAACGCCGTGATCGCGGTTCCGACTGCGCTCGTCGGCGTCTGATTCATCGTCGCGATCGGCTGCCAGCTCCCCGCGTCGTAGCGCGCGATAGCGAAATCGAGTGGTTCCGCTCCGGCGTCGATATCCGCCGCGCCGAAATTGACGGTCGCTGCGTAGTCGGTGAAGGTGATACCTGGGCCGGCGACGGTCCAATAGCGGTTCGCGCTTGCGGCGGGATCGATGGTCGAAGTCCCCAGGGACGGATGGTCGCCGCTCGTCGTGCTCACCGTGAGGTCGCCAGCGACGCTCACGTCTGCGAAGGCGAGCGTGACGGGCGCGTACTGGAGCCCATCACCGACCTCGAACGTCACGGACGGAGCGCCCGTCGTCACGTGCTTGCGCAGGAAGCCGACGACGTGGCCGCTGGTCTGCGCAACGGAGCCGGTCGCGGGTACGTACAGCACCTGGGCGCCCGTCGTGACGTTGCCGCTGGTGAAGGTCAGCGTGCCCGAGACGGTCACGTCGTACCCAATGGTTATTCCGACAGGGTTGTCCACGGTCAGGCCGTTGAAGTTGACGGGGAAGGCGCCGCCGATGAGTTGGGCCCCGTTTGCTCCGCTCAGCGTCACGGTCCCCGTGCCGGTCACGAGCGCTCCCGGTCCGGAGTCGTTGGTCATGTCGCCGTTGATGTCGAACATCGCCGCTACTGGCGCCACGACCGAGCCGGCCGAGATCGTCAGCCCGCCCATCGTGAATGTCGCAGCGCTGAGATCGAGCGTTCCACCGCCCGACTTCGTCGTGACCCCCGATGCGGATGAACCAGTGCCCGTCCCCGCGTAGGTCAAAGTCGTCGAGGCGGCAACGTCGAAGCCTGCGCCGCCGCTGCCGATGTTGATGCCGCGGTTGGGGTCGAGCGTCATCGTCGTGCTCGTCGCCAGCGTCCCGCCGCCGAAGGTCAACAGGCTTCCTACTGGCGCCACGGGCGGTGTCCCAAGGGCGGCGTCGGCGGTGATGCTGGTCACGCCGCCGTTGAGCGTGGTTCGCCCCTCATAGGTGTTGACCGGATAGAGCGTCAAGTTGCCCGCGCCATCCTTGGTCAGCGTGGCCGTCGTGCCGGTGATGGCGCTGATGTCCCAGTTCCCGGCGCCGCCGACGGTCAGGGCACGGGTGTTGGCGTCGACCCCGCCAGTGAGGGTGAAGGTGCCGCCATCGGCGTTGAAGCGCGTGTTGCCGGTCAGGGTGATGGCGCCCGACCACTCGTTGTCGTTGGCCAGGTTGCGCAGCGCGCCGGTGGCCGCGATGCCAGTGCCGTTCAGGCTCGTGATCGGCTCGGCAATCACCAGCCCGGCACCGTCGATCTCGATCGCCTCACCGTTGGTGACGGTCGTGCCGGTCGCCGTGGCACCCAGCGCCGCGACGTTCTGAACGCGCAGCACGCCGCCGCTGACGGTGGTCGTGCCCGTGTACGTGTTGGTGCCAGCAAGGGCGAGCGTTCCCGTGCCGGTCTTGGTCAGGTTGCTCGCTCCGGCGATCTCACCCGCGTAGGCCATGGTCACGCCCGGATCAACCGACATCGTGCCAGCGCCGGTGAGGGCGACGCCGCGGTTGGCATCGAGGGTGAAGGAATCGGTGGCCAGGAGGGTCGCGCCGACGAAGGTGATGTGGCCCGCCGTGGGCGCGCCGGGTGGTGTCCCGAGGGCACTGTCGGCCGCGATCGACAGCGTCCCTACGTCAATATTCGTGCCACCGGTGTAAGTGTTGACGCCAGAGAGCACGAGGGTGCCATTTCCTACCTTGGTCAGGTTGGCGGCGCCGGTGATCACCCCGCCGTAGCTCGTTGTAACGGCCCCGTTGATCGAGAAAGTCCCCGCGCCCGTGAGGGCGATCCCGCGATTGGGGTCGAGCGTGAAGGACGCGCTGGCGAGAAGCGTCCCGCCGCCGAAGGTCAGATGGCCAGCCGTTGGCGCGGCTGGCGGCGTTCCGAGTGCGCCGTCGGCGGACACGCTCACCGTTCCGTCGTTGATCGTCGTCGCGCCGCCGTAGGTGTTCGCGCCGGAAAGGGTCAGCGTTCCGGTGCCCATCTTGGTCAGGCTGACCGTACCCAGGCCGTCACTCAGAACGCCCGAGTAAGTTGTGCTCGTGTTCAGTCCGCCGGCCGTGAGGGTTATGGAGCCCGGGCCCGACGACGTCACGCTTCCGGCTCCCGCCAGCGACCCGACGGTGTCATTGAAGCCGGCCAGGTCGAACGTCGCGCCTGAGCTCACGGTCAAGGCACTGCTGGCGCCCACGGCATCTGCTGTCTCGAGCTTCACGACCCCGACACTTACGATCGTTGCGCCGGTGTAGGTGTTGAGCGCCGACAGGGTGAGCGTGCCGGCGTCGTCCTTGGTCAGCGAGCCAGAGGTCGTGGCAATGACGCCGCTGATGAGAGTGTCGCCGGCGCCGCCGACGGTCAGCGGCCTTGCGTTGCCGGTGAAGCCGCCCGAGAGGGTAAGAGTGCCTGCGTCGCTGTTGACGCGGGCGCCGCCCCCGCCCAGGAAGATCGCGCCCGACCAATCGTTGTCGTTGGCCAGGTTGCGGATCGCGCCCGTCGTGCTCACGCCGCTGCCGGCGAGGCTCGAAACCGGCTCAGCGATGACCAACCCGGCGCCGTCGATCTCGATCGTTGCGCCACTCGTCACGCTCGTGCCTTGGGCGGTCGTTCCGAACGCGTCCGCATTCTGAATGCGCAGCACGCCGGCGCTGATCGTGGTCGCGCCCGAATAGGTGTTCGTGCCCGACAGGATGAGCGTTCCCGTACCGGTCTTGGTCAGCGTGCTGGTGCCGGCGATCACCCCGTCATATGTGACCGTCACGCCCGGATCGACCGAGAAGGTGCCGGGACCGGTCAAGGCAATGCCGCGGTCGGGATCGATGGTGAACGATGCGGTCGCCAGGAGTGTTGCCCCGGCGAAGTTGAGCAGACCCGGCGTGGGCGCGCCGGGAGGCGTGCCCAGGGCGCTGTCGGAGGCGATCTGCAGCGTGCCTGCGTCGATCGTGGTGACGCCGGTGTAGGTATTGAACCCGGACAGCACCAGAGTGCCCGTACCCAACTTGGTTAGGTCACTCGCGCCGTCGATGATCCCTGTGTACGCAAGGGTCACGCCGGGGTCGACCCAGATCGTGCCCGCGCCTGTAAGGGACATGCCGCGGTTGGCGTCGAGCGTGAACGTCGCGCTGGCGCGGAGCGTCCCGCCACCGAAGGTCAGATGGCCGGCAGCGGGCGCGCCCGGCGCAGTGCCCAGGCCGGCATCTGTGTCCACGCTGACGGTGCCCGCGTTAATGGTCGTGGGCCCGCTGAAGGTGTTGACGCCAGAGAGGACAAGCGTGCCGGCTCCGACCTTGATCAGGTCGGCGGCACCGGCGACAACGCCGCCATAGATGAGTGTTCTGCCCGAGTTCACTGACACGGTGCCCGGGCCGGTCAGGGCGATGCCGCGGTTGGCATCGAGCGTGAACGAGGCGCTGGCGAGAAGGGTCCCGCCGCCGAACGTCAGATGTCCAGCCGTTGGCGAGCCCGGCGGAGTGCCCAGCCCGCTGTCCGTGGGGATGCTGATTGTGCCGGCACTGATCGACGTCGGGCCGCTGTAGGAGTTCGCGCCGGAAAGCGTCAGCGTTCCGGTGCCCACCTTTGTCAAACTGACTGTACCCAGGCCGTCGCTCAGTACGCCTGAGAACGTTGTGTTCGTGTTGCGCTCGCCCACGGTCACCGTCACCGCTCCAGCCACCGAGGACATGACGCTGCCGGCTCCGGCGAGGGAACCAAGGCTGTGGCTCAGGCCGGCCAGATCCAGGGTCGCACCGGAAGCGACCGCAAATGCGCTGCTTGCGTCGACCGCGTTGGCAACTCCGAGCGCGAGCGTGCCGGCGTTGATGGTGGTGACGCCGGTGTACGTCGAATTCGCCGACAGCGTCAACGCTCCTGCACCGTCCTTGGTCAACGAGGCCGTCGTGCCGGTGATGGCGCTGATGTCCCAGTTTCCGGCGCCACCGACGGTCAGGGCGCGGGTGTTGGCGTTGATGCCGCTCGAGAGCGTGAAGGTGCCGCCGTCGGTGTTGACGCGGGTGGCTCCGGCCAAGGTGATGGCGCCCGACCACTCGTTGTCGTTGGCCAGGTTGCGCAGCGCGCCGGTGGCCGCGATGCCAGTGCCGTTCAGGCTCGTGATCGGCTCGGCAATCACCAGCCCGGCACCGTCGATCTCGATCGCCTCACCGTTGGTGACGGTCGTGCCGGTCGCCGTGGCACCCAGCGCCGCAGCGTTCTGCACGCGCAGTACGCCACCGCTGACAGTCGTCGTGCCCGTGTACGTGTTGGTCCCGGCAAGAACGAGCGTTCCGGTGCCTGTCTTGGTCAGGTTGCTCGCTCCGGCGATCTCGCCCGCGTAGGCCAGGGTCATGGTCGGATCAACCGACAGCGTGCCCGGACCGGTCAAGGCGATGCCCCGGTTGGCATCGATGGTGAACGAATCGGTGGCCAGGAGGGTCGCCCCGATGAAGTCCAACAGGCCCGGCGTGGGTGATCCGGGCGGGGTGCCCAGGGCACTGTCGGCGGCGATCGAGAGTATGCCCGCGTCGATCGTCGTAACGCCCGTGTACGTGTTGACACCCGAGAGCACGAGGGTGCCATTTCCTAGTTTGGTCAGCGCGAGCGGGCCTATGCCATCCGTCAGCAAGCCGGAGAACGTGGTGCTCGAGTTGTTTCCGCCGGCTGTCAGCGTCGCAGAGCCCGCGGCGGAGTTGGTCACGGTGCCCGCGCCTGCGATCGATCCCACCGCGTCGGCAAAACCGCTGAGGTCGAACGTGGCCCCGGCCATGACGGTAACGGCGCTGATGTTGTCAACACCGTTCGCGATCGAGATCTTCAGCGTTCCTGCGTTGACCGTCGTCGCGCCGGTGTAGCTATTGGCGACGCCGAAGGTGAGAGTTCCCGTGCCCTCCTTGGTGACTCCGCCGGTCCCGGATATGACCCCTGGCGACTTCGTCGTGTCGCCCGCGCCGTCGATGGTCAGTACAAATCCCGCCGTTGTGACGGCACCAGAGAGCGTCAGTGTCCCTGCCGCAGAGTCGACGGTGCTCGCCGATGCGAGAGTGAGCGCTCCCGACCAAGTGTTGCTGTTCGCGAGGTTGCGGAGGGCTCCGCCTCCCGAGACCCCGGTCCCGTTCAGCGTCAGTGGCTCGGCGACTGTCAGCCCACTGCCGTTGACCGTGAGGGCGGCGCCGGCCGCGACCGTCGTGCCGCTACCGGTCGTTCCGAATGCGGCATTGGCCTGGATGTCGACGCTGCCCGAGCCGACGGATGTGGCGCCGGTGTACGTATTCGCGGCGCTCAGGGCCAGCACGCCTGAACCACTCTTGATCAGCCCGCCGGCGCCGCTGGCAACGCCGCCGAGCGTCAGCGTCGAGCCGCTGTCGGAGACCGTGATCGTGCGATCGGCGGCGAATGACATGGCGAACGCGACGCTGTTCGTCGCGGCAACAGCACTGGCGGTCAGCCCGCCGGGACCGAGTGCGACCGAGTTGCCGCTCAACGCATAGCCGCTGCCCGAGATGGTGATGGAGTTGAAGCCGGTGCCCGCCGCAAAATCGTTCGTGTTGCTCAACCTTGCGGCTCCGGCGGGGAACACGAGGTCGTCGCCCGCCACCGGAGCGGTTCCGCCCCAGTTGGCCGCCGTCGTCCAGTTGTTGTCGCCACCACCGCCCGTCCACGTCGCCGTAGCGGCAGCCGCGTATGGACCCAGGACTGGCCCGCCTGGCCCGTTCGGCGCGGCACCCTGCGGCTCGATTGCGGTCATGCTTCGATCGGCTAGCGCGCGAGCGAGGTCCAGCCGGCCGTTACCCGCCTGATCGCCGTTGGCGAGAGGCGCCGCCGACCGCGCCAGCCGAGCGACGATGATCCCGTTTGCGAGCTCTGGCTCCGCCGACCGCATCAATGCAGCCGCGCCGGCAACCATCGCAGCCGCGGCGGACGTGCCGTTGACCTCCCGGTAGCCACCATCGCCATCGGTCGTAAAGATCTCGACGCCCGGAGCGGCGATGAACGCGGCGGGGCCGCTGTTGCTGCCCGGGGCGAGCGCGTCGGTTCGGTCAGTCGATGCGACACCAACGACACCGCGGTCTCCCGCTGGATAGAACGGAGCGGTCGAGCCGTCGTTGCCGGTTGCGGCAACAACGAGCACGTCGTGCGTCCATGCGTAGTCGATGGCCGCCTGAAGGGCGCCCGAGTAGCTCGCGCTGCTGAACGCGAGCAGTGCAACGCTTGCTCCGGATTCCACCGCGTGCACGAGTCCGCGGATGACGTCGCTGTCCTGGCCCCTGCCGTCCGCATCGAGGACGGTGACCGACATCACGCGCACCGCGCCCCATGACACGCCACTGACTCCGATGTCGTTATCCGTCGCGCCGGCGACGATGCCCGCCATCCACGTGCCGTGGCCGTTCGAGTCGCTGTCCGGAGCTACTCCGTCGACGAACGACACGCCGCCCACCAGGCGTCCTTCGAGATCTTCGTGATCGGCGCTGACGCCCGTGTCGAGGATCGCCACGATCGTGTCAGCGCCTGGGCTGGCAACGCCGTACACCTGGTCCCACCCGATACGCGGCAGCGCCCACTGTTCGCCGAAGAGCGCGTCGGACGGAGCTGCCTCCGCCTGTCTCGTGCGGTCGGGCTCCACCGCTGCCACCCGCGGGTCTGACCGGAGTGCGACTGCATCGGCGGCGCTGTGGAGCAGCACAGACGCCATGCGAAGCTCGGGAATGCTCGAAACGACCGCGCCCCCCGCCGCGCCTACAGCCAGAGCATGCTCGGGCCATGACCCGGCCCGGAACGAAACGATGAACTGGAGCAAAGCCGCGCCGGGTGGCGGGGTGTCGGTGGGCGCGGGCTCCGTGGGCACGGGGTGGGTGGGCACCGGTTCGGTGGGCTCGGGCGCGGGCGCGGGTCCAGTCGGCGCGGAATCAGTCGGCCCAACCGAGGATTCGGGCGTGGGAGTCGCCTCGATCGTCGGCGCTAGCGCCGACGTGGCGAAGACGCCGAACGGCACGCCGAACGCCGCACATGCCAGGACAAACGTCAGCACGACGCGCGGACTGAATCGCGGGGTCTGCTGGTAGCCGTTCACGGCCCGGCCGGTCCCCAGTGAAATAGATCCGCAGACGCGTCCGCGGCGTCAACGAGCTCGACCGGGTAGAGCGTGAAGGCGGCCAGGCCATGGTCGCCCTGGACGGTCGCGGCATCAATGACGGACGGGCCCGCGGCGGAGTCTGCCGCGTAGATCAGCACCCGGATCCCGTTGGCGTCGTTGGTGGTGGCTACTGATGTGAGAGGTGTCGATGAGCTCGTTGCGCCGCTCACGCAGTCAAATGGGGAACCAGCATCTCCATGTGACTCGAGCAGCGTCCCGGATTGGGTTCGCACCTCGAACCAGTAACACGCTGTGGATCCAGAGGTCGCCCAGACGAGATCGAACGACGCCGACGTCATCGCCAGGCCGGTCGGCAACGGCCCGTTCATGCGGAACTCGAGGTAGCGATCGGGAGCGAAAGCAGTTGACCAGCTCGACGTCGTCGCCGTCAGACCGTCACCCGAGAAGGCGATTGCATTCGAGGCATCGACCGCGGTCCCACTCGAGGCATCGGTGACGCTGAACGCGGGCGTGTCACGTTCGCCTGGAAAAATCCGGCCCGCGCCGATGGCGCCCTGGACCGGGTACTCGCTGGTGAACAGGGCCGCCGTTCCCATTGACCCAAAGGCCGCGGCAGATACCGTCAGGGAGACGATCAGCGTCGCGCTGGCCGCCCTCGACAGTCGTCCGCGACGCATCCTCGACTTACCTGCGGGAAGCAGCGCCCCCAACGTTGCGAGCCGCATGTCAGTGCGCTGGCTCGGGTCGGACCGACCTCCGCTCGGAACCCTTTCGCGCGGCCGCCAGGAGCTCATCCATCAACGTCATTGCGAGCAATAGGCCGCCGATCAGGCCGAGCGCGGCAACGCCCCCCAGCGTGGAGGCGAGCAGGGCCACGATTACGCCCACGACGGGCACGAAGACCTCTACTCGGCCGATCAGGGAGTGTGCCGGGACGACGATCGGATCCGTCGCCGAGCTGGCGTCACCCTTCGTCTGGAAGGTGATCTCTGGGGCAGGTCCGACGCCGACAACACGGTGTGTAACAACCGTTTCGTTGGGCGCCCGGAAGGTGATGACATCACCGACCGCGATCGTGGCCGGGTCGACGTGGCCGACCACAACCACCGCGCCAAGCGGGATCGCCGGGCGCATCGACGCGCCGCGGACGACATACATCTCGCGGCCGACATAGGGCATCAGGTGTGGGATAGCGGCGAGTGCGAGAACGCTCACGGTCGCGCCGAACCAGGCAATGCGGACTACCGTCCGTGCGATCCTGATTCCGTAAACGATCATGGCTTCCTCAATACGCCTGATGGCGACCCGTCAATCGAACGGGTCGCCATCAGTTGCTGGGGCTAGTGGGATCAGGCGTTGTTGGCTGTCTGCTCGGCCTGAAAGGTGAACGTCGTCGTCGTCGTTGCCCCCTGGTAGCTGTCACCGGTGGGTCCGGGAAGGCTGACCATGAAGCACACGTCCTCGGTGGCGCTCGCGGCGAGGACCCGGTCGTCCGTGTCCTGACCGGCGGACGAGTCGCCGAACGCGGCGGTGCTGAGCGGCGAAGAGGCCAGCACGACCGTGCCCGTGAAGTCGGCGGAACAGGTACCCGCTGCCTTCTCGCGGATCTCGACGTTCAACGCAGCGGCAAGAGCCAGGCTGTCGGGATCCGTGGATGAGCTCGTCATCGCGTAGCGAAGTTCGCCCGAGCCATCATTCGATACGGTCAGTTGGCCGTAGGCGACGTCGCCGGGCATCATGCCGGTGACCGTGAACAGTGCGGTCGACGGTGTGGTCGACAACTCGATCGTCCCCGCAGTAAACGTGTTGTTATCGAGCGTCGCGTCGTCGGTGAATAGCGCCAGCGAAAGCATCGTGGTGCCGGCGATACCGAGTAACGCGAGGGAGGTCAGCCCGAGGACAGTCAGCCTCGTGCG